>NZ_JACJPL010000028.1 GCF_014696065.1 Leptolyngbya sp. FACHB-261
CCACTCTGACCCATCCCGAACTCAGGTGTGAAACGTTGTTGCGGCGACAATACTTGGAGGGTCACCTCCTGGGAATATAGCTCGGTGCCAGGCTGTTTTTAAACAAAAAGAAAAGCTCTCTCCAACTACGGGGAGAGCCTTTCTTTTTGGATATAGGTCATCTGCATAAGCAATTAAGCGCGAGGAGTTGAAACCCTAAGCCGGGGAACTGAAGGGGTGGCTTTTAGCTGATGCCATAGAGCCTCATAACGATTAGTCAATATGCTTCACTGTGAACTGGCTTAATGCAACTTCGCGACCTCGTTGACCAAGACGAACCCGTAGCTCCGGGGCATCGCGCATACGACGTAGGGCAATAGCAAGACCGGTAACATCATCTTTATCAATTAGAGGGCCTGTTTCCCCATCGATTACAGCTTCAGGTACACTACCTACCCGGGTTGCGATAACTGGGCGAGCGCTAAGCATTGCCTCAACTATGGTTAAGGGGAAGCCTTCGGACCGAGAGGTCAAGGCTACAACATCGAAGTACTGTAGATGATCCCTTGGGTTATCTACCCAACCGGCTAGCTCCACTCGATCAGTAATCTAAAGCTCAGCTGCAAGCTTTTCTAGAGCGGTGCGCTGCTCACCCTCACCGACGATGACAACCTGTACTCCATCTCATCTACTTGTGCTAGTGCCCGTAGCAGAACATCATGGGCTTTCATGGGGTCTAGCCGACCAATACTACCGACAATCAGCTCACCAATCTTTAGTTGTGATTGTGGTTCATTAGTGATGTCAGGAACACAGTTGGGAATAGAAGAACAGTACCTCGGCCCAGTGCATAGAAGTCTTCCATTCGACGAGCACTAGTCTCGCCTACAGCGATATGCGCGTCTACTCGTAGTGACAGTAAGCGTGTACGCCACAGCATGAACGAATCAGTTGTGCGCAGGGGTAGCTGACCAACTCGCACTACACGCCCTTTAGGTAGTGATAGCGCTGCGAATAACCCTATCGAACCTGCCCAAGGAGTGCAAAGGTTGATATGCACTATATCTGGCTGTAGCTGCCACAGTCTTGCAAAGTGTGCAGCTACAGATGTAGACCGGTTGGAGGTAGGACAATGCGGACAACTTGTGGTCGCCCAGCGGCGATGATATCAACTACCTGTTGAGAGACACCTACAACAGTCAGGTCAATGTTATCTGATGCATGAGCGATGAGGTGGCCAAGGCTGATCTCAGCTCCGCCAATACCTGTTGAGTCTGTGTAGGTTACTACGCGCAAGGAACGGTCAAGCTTGGACAGAGATGTGTCAGCCTTGCGGGCATCGATTGCTGGATTACTTTGAATCTCATTGCTTTCGTATAGTCGCATAGAGTTCCAGGTGGCTCTGGTTGATTGCAGGCCATGTGAAGCAGTGGGCGAATTTTTGACCGGCAGCAGCTAAAAGACGCGCTATTGGCTCAGCGAGTAGCTTGGCTGGTGCGGCTGCTAAACCATCAACATCACGAGGTGTAACCAGGCGAGCAATCTTCTCGTTATCTAGATCTGGGTCTGGCGGGTTGTGGAGCTTATCCCAGTACTGGTTAGCTTGCTGATCACAAGCGCTGATAGCAGCACCTCTAATCCCTTAACAGGATGAAGAAAACCAAAAAACACAACTACCATCGCATCATCAAGCCATCGGCGGGTTTCACGCAGGGCAGTAGCAATCGGCGCTCGCCAACCTGTCAATCTTAAGAGTAGGGGCAGCAAAAAAATGGCTTGTTCAAATCCATGAATTGTCAACAGGTCATCACTGCGTTCCCGATCTTTGGCAACGCCAGTCACCACAACAGGCCAACCCGTTGTTTCGGCAAGCTGCTGTGCCGCCGCTGCAAAACGGTCCCAGGCGTAGGTGCAAACTTGGCAACTGGCCCAAGGGTTGAGTAGCAAATACGGGGACTGAAGGCTGAGGCCATGCTGGTTGAGCAGCGCTGTTGTAGCTTGACGGGTGGCCTCGGAGACTTCAACCTGGAGGCTGCGATCCTCTACCGGGAAGCCAGCTGCCTCAATCAGCTGCAGGTTCCGCTCTACCTGATGCGTCTGGTCGGGAGCGGAGACAACTTCGGTGGTGAGCACGCCGCCGCCCCACTCTTTAGATTCGCCCAAGCGTAGTGGAATTCCTGCTAGATAGCACAGGTAACCGGCTGGGTGAGGTGTCTGGCTAAAGCTTGTGAAAATGATAGCGGCATCAAACTGACGCTCGCGTAGGGTCTTGACCAGTTCCCACTCCCGATCCGGGTCAAAGGAGAGTCGGCCCAAGTCCTGCCAGAGTACTCGCCAAGTCAGAACCTAATCGACCCAGGGCAGCAGAGCTGCAGCCTGGGCTCCTGCAGGGCTAGCCATAAGCGTGATCTGGGCCTGGGGTAATGCTGCTTTGAGGGCTCGTAAAGCAGGGCTGGTCATAATTACGCCACCGATATTATCCAGCCGCATAACTAAGAGCCTGCTGACCTCAGCCCAAGGCCCCTTCAACATAGGATTTAACGGCATAAGCTTTCAGTAAAGGTTCAGCGGCAGCCAAGACATCAGTAATAGGAATCGCTTCTAAACAAGTGGACCAGGAACCCAGCGGACACAGACCGCTATACCAACAGGACTGTGACGTGAAATTACTAATGATGCGCTCTGGACACTCAGGATGGCCTTGCAGGTTAACGTGCGGGTGTGGTTGGCCATAGCGCTCATGCCAATAAGGACCAAACAGGGTGATCGCGTTGCCGGACTGCTCCACGCTCGACATTGATAACTTGATGAATTAGTGGATCACCTAGCAGGAGTTCACACCCTGGGTCAAAGGTCAAGACGGTAAGCTGTGCCTCAGGATATGAGCGTCCTAAAGCTTGAATTGCGCTCAGAGCAATTAACACATCGCCAATGCCACCCAGAAGATCTATGAACAGAATCCTATTAATGTGCATAAGAATCATCTGAGCATGGCTTGATTAGGTATAGGCGTTACTTAAAAATCAAGTAGCGCTATTTCCTAAGCAAGAGGTTGTCTAAGCAGGAGACTGATTTCTAATCACCCTTAACTCTTAAAAGTGGACGAATTGAGTGAACTATGCATTGGGCAATTGCCTAGAGGATATTAGCTCTGCTCAGAATTTATTGGGCGTCTGCACAATTGTCGCCACCCTGATCTAGACGCAATTCGCTTCCCTACACAACAGGATGGGAAGCGAATTGCGTCTAGCTTGAGCTATGTAGCTTCAGGTTCGAGGATTAGCTCTATCCAAGCCACTACCCTAACCCGGCATACGACCGATAATGCCTAGTTGGCTATCTGGAGCAGTGATGATGTCATCTTGGTTCTCTTTGGGAATTGGGACATCGACATTTTCATCATCGTGAAGAGCGCCATTTCGGTCTGTGTGCCCATTATTGGCATAGTCAGCTCGCGAAGTATCAGGACCAGCATCAAGTTCAAGAAAACTATCGCCTCGTTTTGCTGTGCCAGATGTCGCGGTTTGTTTACTCTCGTCTGAGGCAAGTTTCTCTTGCTCGGCTCGCAGGGTTTCGCTAGGAGCAGCAGCGTCAGATACATCAATAAATTTCTTTTTGTTCGAATCCACTTTGCAAATCTCAACTCGTTTTAATTAGGGGCACTATCTAAGCTTAACGAAACAAAACATTTAAAACAAGGATCCTCTTATTAGTACCAATATTGGATCTGCGTAATATAGATTCATCCATCCGAAGATGTAGGGCGTTAAACAATCGTCAGCAATGATTTCTTGATAAGGAATCAGAGAAACAAATGGCGTTCACATCAATCAATAGATTGATTAAATATAGATTAGGTATTTATTAAGAAACCACTAATGGCTAGGAAATCACTAATAATCATTTAGAAATTTTGTCGAACACACCCATCAGGAGGTACAAATTATTGCTCTTCACAACCTGGAGACAGTTATTTCAGGCAAAGGCACCTACAGCCTGGGGATGAGCAGGCTTCTGGCAGCAGCCTACCGATCGAGTGCTGGAACGGAGTTGTCTGCACAATTGGAATTTCCTAGCCCCGCTAGCGCCATCTGAGCGAAGACATCATTACAGAGACTCTTATAGGAACTTCAGCTCAGCCAGCACGTCAGGCAGGAGGTCGAGCTCCATCCTAAAAAATGGGCCGAGCTCTAGGGTATTCTGAATCACTATGTCCTAAGGAGTATTTCAACGGTGGCATCCGGACTAGTCAGCCTGCTTCTGAATTGGGTACTGATTCAATCGAGTCACTTGAGGTGTGAGGTTCAAAGATATTGAAAGTTCCAGATCCACGTAGTAGAAACTTTTTGCAGCTTTGGGGTGGCGTGTTCGCCCTATTAGGTCTGCTTGCCCTAGTGTTCATGGCAAACAGCATGAATCGCACAAGTAGCCCATCTCTACTGCCCAGTGAGGCCGAAAATAATGGTGTACGCCCCTAGCTGACCTGGAAACTTCAGTGAGGAAAACCTGGTTATTAAGCTTATTGAGCTTGGCCGCTGTTAGTTTAGTAGGAGTGGGTTTCTGGCTGTTCCTAATTCCTCACTTCGCGTTTTCTTCTGCGCCATCTCCAGTCCCTGTAGCTGTGGCATCTCCGCCCGCGCAAACTCTTCAGTACAACACCCATTCTCTAGAACAGAGCCTTATCCATACCCTCTTGATTCCATCTGGGAGTCGCTTTTCAGTCCTTCCCGCTTTGTCACAAAGCGTAGAGCCACTGGCAGATTTTGCGCAGAAGTATCAGGCTGTAGCTGTCTTGAATGGAGGTTTTTTTGACCCCCAGAATCGCAAATCTACGTCTTATCTTGTTCTACAAGGCCAAATAGTTGCAGACCCAAGGCTGAATGAGCGCCTCATGAATAGCGATCGCCTAGCGCCTTATCTGCCTAAAATCCTAAACCGAAGTGAGTTTCGGCGTTACCGCTGTGAAGCAGTCATTCATTACGATATTGCACTACATTCAGAGCCCCTGCCGCTAGGTTGTCAGTTAGTGGATGCTATTGGCGGTGGTCCTCGCTTATTGCCAGAACTCACTTCAGTTGAGGAGGGGTTCACCGATTTCGCGAATGGTCAAATGATCCGCGACGCGATTGGCAGCAGCCAACCCAATGCCAGAACTGCAGTGGGCATCACTCAAGACGGCAGTGTTCTTTGGGTGATGGTCGCACAAACACCAGAGGCTCCTGCAACCTCTGGTTTATCCCTACCAGAACTGGCTAATTTCATGAAGAGCTTAGGAGTTCAAAAAGCCATGAATCTGGATGGGGGCAGTTCTTCGTCTTTGTATTACAACGGTCAAACTTTCTATGGAAAAGTAAACCAGCAGGGAGAACCGGTGCAACGTCCGGTTAAATCCGTTTTACTCTTGCAAAGCTAAGGGTTAGAACTCAGTAGAGCCCCCTTTGAGCATGATTCCTAAAGCAATGGCACGGCCTAAGCTCGGACCTCCAAGGGTTTACATGTCTCAAACTGTTACAGTTCCTCACAACCTCACCTGAGAGGGGACAGCCGAGTGATACGATGCCTGCTAAAGATTTGAAGACCACAGGATTCGGAGAGAACCTCATGGTACAAACGCTTACAGGGCAAACGCCTCTCTTTGGTGGAAACACAGGCGGTCTGCTCCAGAAGGCCGAAGTCGAGGAAAAATACGCAATTACCTGGACTAGCAAAAAGCAACAGGTTTTTGAAATGCCCACCGGTGGAGCTGCACAAATGCTCGCTGGTGAAAACCTTCTGTACTTGCCCCGCAAGGAGCAGTGCATTGCCATGGGCGCTCAGCTACGGGGCTTTAAGATCACGGACTACAAAATCTATCGCATCTTCCCCAATGGCGAAATCCAGTATCTGCACCCCGCTGATGGTGTCTTCCCTGAGAAGGTCAACGCAGGTCGCCCCTACGTTGGCAAGAAGGATCGCAGGATTGGTCAAAATCCCGACCCTGCTAAGGTCAAGTTCTCCGGTCAGTACCCCTACGAAGTATGAGCTTCAAACCTGATCTCAGCAGAGGCCGATGGCGCCAGTCCTTAAAAAGGGCTGAGGTGGCGGCTATGCTGAGGTTAAGGATTTGCAGGATGGGCTAACATCCCCATCACTACTGCAATCAAAAACTCCCTTAGGCACTGCCTAAGGGAGTTTTTGATTGTTGGCTCATTGGTGTTTGGCTGATTGGTATGAAGTCGCCTGCGCTTGCCCTCGGTATAGCTTTACGGCTCTGAGGTATCTGCTGGTTTTTAGCTGCGTCTTTCCATTGCAAGATCTAAGGTCATGAATCCCAACTACTCCGAGTTCCTCTCACTAGCTGCTCAAGGCAATTTTGTCCCGATTTATCAGGAGCTAGTCGCTGACCTAGATACCCCTGTTTCAGCCTGGTATCGAGTCTGTGCTGGCCAGCCCTACAGCTTCCTGCTCGAATCCGTTGAGGGGGGCGAGCGCTTGGGCCGCTATAGCCTGTTGGGTTGCGACCCCCTTTGGGTACTAGAAGCCAGAGGTGAGCAAACGGTGCAGCGCTTTCGTGATGGCACTGAGGCTCACTTCAGTGGCGATCCCTTCCAGCATCTAGCTGCCTGCTTGGAACCTATCCAGCCTGTGCGCCTCAGCCAACTGCCTGCTACGCTCAGTGGTTTGGTGGGCTTCTGGGGCTACGAGCTAATTCACTGGATCGAGCCCCGCGTTCCCGTTTACGGCTGCGGCGCCGAGGATTTGCCAGATGGCCTATGGATGCAGGTTGACAGCTTGCTAGTCTTCGACCAGGTCAAGCGCAAGATTTGGGCGGTTGCCTATGCCGACCTGCGCGAGTTGCCGCCAGAAACCGCCTACGCTCAAGCCTGCACCCGCCTGCAAACCTTGGTCAGCAAATTGCAAACGCCCCTCAGCCGTGAGCGCACGGCTCTAGCCTGGGCTGACCAACCAGGACCACCGATCGAGCCCAACAGCAATTTCACCCCAGAGGACTTCTGTGCAAGTGTGCAGAAGGCTAAGGAATACATCAGAGCAGGCGATATCTTTCAGGTAGTGCTGTCACAGTGTTTAAGCACCCCCTATAGTGGCGACCCTTTCAACCTCTACCGGTCGCTGCGCCAGATTAACCCCTCGCCCTACATGGCCTACTTGCATTTTGGCGAGTGGCAAATCATCGGCTCCAGTCCTGAAATCATGGTCAAGGCCGACAAAGTTGAGAACAAAACCATTGCCACTGTGCGACCTATTGCTGGCACCCGTCGACGGGGCCAAAGCCCTGAAGAAGACCTGGCTCTAGAGCAGGATCTGATGCAAGACGCTAAGGAGCGGGCCGAACACGTCATGCTTGTGGACTTAGGCCGCAACGATTTGGGGCGTGTCTGCCAGCAAGGCAGCGTCCAGGTTGACGAGCTGATGGCGGTGGAGCGTTACTCCCACGTTATGCACATTGTCAGCAATGTCGTCGGAGAATTGGCCCCTGGTAAAACGGCCTGGGATTTACTCAAGGCTTGCTTCCCAGCCGGGACCGTCAGTGGCGCACCCAAAATCCGAGCGATGGAAATTATCCATGAGCTAGAACCGACAAGGCGTGGCCCCTACGCTGGCGCCTACGGCTACTACGACTTTGAGGGACAACTCAACACCGCAATTACTATTCGCACTATGGTTGTGCGTAGCATTAATGGTCAACGGACCCTTAGCGTTCAAGCCGGAGCGGGGGTCGTGGCCGATTCTGTACCCGAGCTGGAGTATCAAGAAACCCTCAACAAAGCCCGTGGCATGTTGGAGGCTATCCGGCGCTTGCTCTAGGTCCCAGGCTGATCCTTTAGCCCTGGGCTAGTCCTAAGGAATCTTCTCCAGGTTGCCGCCACTGACCCAGCCTTCCTCCCCGGTGCTTTCCTGGCGTACTCGTTGCCAGCGGCCATCTGGGCTTTCCTCTAGCACAACAACCGATTCCTCATAGGCAACCCCGCCGATCCGTTCAGAGTCTCGGGCAGGCCGGTCACGCAACTGCAAGCCAATTTCTTCGGTGACACTCGCGCGATACTGGCCTGGGGCTAAATCAGGCGTTGGGGTTGCGGTCGGGGTTGGGGTTGCAGTTGCCCTTGGTTTAGAGGCAGCAACAGCTGGACTGGGAGCCGGTTTCGTAGCCGCTACCGGTGTGTCATTGGGAAAAGTGGGTCGCGGCGGCGGTGCTGTGAAGCGAGATACCAAAAAACTCACGAGGGCCAGCCCTCCAGCGGAAACGGTGCCCACAGCCAGCAGCACCACTAAAACCACTGTGGCAACACTCCGCCATTTCACACTTGCCACAGACTACCCTCACATCTCTCTGAGCCGAGTTTATCAGGGACAATCCCCCTCAGCGATCCTATTGGGCTGGTGAATTTTGTTGGGGGTCTCAATGTGTCAGAGCCAATCCTTCACCCTGACTATAAACTCTCGCTAGAACTCTGGATCGCCAGCCATGTTGGGGCTGATTAGCGTAATGTCGAACTCATCAGGCGGGACGGTTATGATGGCGTCGCGCTCCAGCAGAAAGTAAACTGCCTGAACTTGAGGACCAAAGACAACGACATCTTCATTTTGTAGGTCGTGGGCTTGCAGCTTTCGACCGTTGATCAGCAACCCATTGGCACTGCGTCTACCAGCCGAGTTGCCATCAATAATCTGATAGCGATAGTTGCCATCCTCTTCAGGCTTTTGGATGAGAGTAGCGTGGTGACGAGAGACGAACTGAGAAACCAAGCGAATATCGCATTTGGGATCTCGACCAATGGAATAGGTGGGATTCTCTAAAACGAACTCCCGCCGTCCTTTGTCGTCCTCAATAATCAATAGGTGGTTCTGATGAGGTTCTAGCGCCATCGAAAGATAGGGGAGGAATTGATAGAAAACTGCTGTTCTTATTGGCTACAGCACACTATGCCACGGGCCTTGCAAGCTTCATCAAGTGCTTATCTTAAATCTATAAGATCAGACCTCCTAACAATTTAGCGAATTTACCCCTTGAGCTGATTTAAACTACTAAATCTCGCTTAACAGACGGTCAATCATGTTGTCCGCTTGAGATAGATAGTTGCCCCCGAATAAATTCAGGTGATTGAGAACGTGATAGAGATTGTAAAGGATTTTGCGGACTGAATAGCCTGAATCAAGCGGTAACTCTGCTTGATAAGCTCGATAGAACTGAGCCGTGAATCCCCCAAATAACTCTGTCATTGCCAGATCAGTCTCTCGATCTCCATAATAGACGGCTGGATCAAAGATGACTGGATTGCCCTGTGTATCTGTTCCCCAGTTGCCTGACCATAGATCTCCATGTAACAGCACCGGATCCGGACTGTAGTCTACAAAAAGTTTATGAAGTTCTGCCAGCAAGCGTTCACCCTTGCGTTGTAGTTCGCCCCGATGTCCCTTGCTAGCGGCCAAACTTAACTGATAGCCCAAACGGTGCTGCCGCCAGAACTCGGTCCACTTGTCAGAGTAAGTATTGACCTGCGGGGTCGCGCCAATCGTATTGTTGATGTGCCAACCGAAGCAGGGGCCTTTTACCTGATGCAATCGGGCCAGTTGACGGCCTAGTTCTTCCGAACTGCTCGCCTTACCGCTACCTAATTCCAGATACTCCAGCACCAAATAAGCAGAGTCAGCCTCTGTGCCCCAGCAGATGACTTGGGGTACCCGAATGACCCCAGCCTCAGCTAATTCGTTCAGGCCTGCTGCCTCTGCTTTAAACATATTGAGCTGGGCAGCTGCATTGAGCTTGACAAAATAAGCTTCGCTCTTGCTCCGAGCGACATAGGCCGCATTGATACTGCCCCCACCCACTGAACGTTGTCTTTCGACTTCAAAGGGACGGCCCGTTGTGGCTTCAATCTGTTGACTAATTGCGGCCCAAACAGACATCAGGCTTTGCTCTCGACTGGTTTGAGCGTTTGTAGTAGCCCCTCACAGGCATCGAGTAACAGATCAATCACGTAGCCGAATCCTGCTTCGCCTCCATAATATGGATCCGGTACCTCTTGATCCGGATGACGGCTGCAAAATTCACACATCAGGCGTACTTTGTCCCGATACTGCCCGTTGGGGTCGAGTCGCAGAATGTCCCGATAATTGTCTCGATCCATCGCCAGAATCAAGTCAAATTCTGCAAAATCAGTAACCTGAAATTGACGAGCTCGTCCCCGCAGGACAATACCCTGCTGCTTAGCTGCTTTAGCCATCCTCGCATCAGGCGCGCTACCAACGTGGTAACTTGCAGTCCCTGCCGAATCACAAATAATCTGATCGCCCAGATTGGCCCGTTGGATTAAATGATTCATGATGTTCTCGGCAGAAGGAGAACGACAAATATTACCTAAACACACGAATAGCAACTTAGTTGGCATAGCCTTATTCTCAGAGTTAGTTTTGCCCAAGTGATTTTGAGGCTGAATAACGGAACCTTCCCAAACTATCCAAACGTGAAGCCGTTCCAGCCCCAGAGTTCACCCCTAGCATTGGTAAATTCGATATAAATTCGATTCTTGGGAACTTCCAATGCCTGCTCAATCTGCTGACAAAAATCTTGGCTCATTGAGCTAGTTTGAGCAGCGGTCATGTTGCCAACACTCTTGACTTCAACGTAGCAGCTTGGCTCAAAACTGCCTGCAAAGGTCATAGCTGTATCCGGCTCAAATACCGTCATCACATAAGACTCTGGTTTACTCAAGTGCTTTGTAAGACTGGCAGAAAGGCTTCTGAGCAGATCTCCTATCTGGATCTGCTCCGGAGCAGGAACTGAGGTTTGAACTTTGATGAGTGGCATAATCTCCAGTTGGTTGGCCGACGGCTTCGAATTCCGCTCAACCTCGGTGCGGTTAGCCCAAGGGCTATGCTACATCAAGAGCTTTTCAAATTGGTTGAGCTAGATCGCCGGTCGTTTGCCGCAGCTACAGACTCAGCGGGCAGCAAATACTTAACTCATTTGCTTACCCACTGGAACTGAGGTACACCGAACTCAGACACCTGCAGTACGGGCATGGTTTGGCCGCAAACGATCAGGAGAGGGGATAACTGTCGGAAACCATTGAACAAGATGCAATGGCGAGCATCGTTTAATCGGGTTCGGATCGTAGATTGGCTAGAGAGCTTTCAGGATCTGATCGTGATTTCCCTGTGCCTTAGCCTGTTCGGGGTCATAGTGGTGCAACTCTGGGTCCTGGTTGTGACCATGATTTACGACGCCAGTTTTCAGGAAGTCTCTTAATCTTGATCCTGGTGGAGCTCTTCCAGCTCCTAATTATTTATCTGCGAGAGCATCGGATCTCTGTAAGTGTAGCGGTGGAGGTCGCGATGGTGTCTGTGCTGCGGGAGGTGATTGTGCATGAGGTACTCAAAACTGACTGGATTCAGCTGTTAGCCGTAGGGACTTTTCTGTTAGTTCTGGGCTGTTTGCTACTCATTCGCGCTTGGAGCTTGCTGAAGCAGCTGCCTGCTTTTTCTAGGTGATTGCTGCCAAGCTAGGCAGGAATTGTGTGAAGCCATGTAAACTGTTTAGCGGTCGCTGGTAAACACCCCCATGCGCTTGAGGAGGTTCGGTCATGCGTCGCGAAATCACAGCAGCAGTGCTGAGTTGTCTGTGCTTAGGTTGGGGCTCCCCCGCTTGGAGCCAAGCCAGATCTCCTCAAGCCACCCAGACTTCTCCAGAGCAACAGGCTCAGGTGCGCAACCTACTCAATCTGGGTCGCCAACGGACGCAAGCGCGTGACTTCAACGCTGCTCTCGCCGCTTACCAGGAGGCCGCCCTTCTAGAGCCGGATAGCGCCCGCTTGCAAGGAGCCATTGGCTTCATCCTGACCCAGCAGCAGAATTTTCGGGATGCTGTCATTGCCTATCGCCGCGCCATCGCCTTAGACAACAGAAATGTTAACTACCCAATTGCCTTGGGCTACTCATTGGCTCAGCTATCAGACCTAGCTGGGGCAGCAGCAGCTTATGAGACAGCTGTGCAGTTAGAGCCACGCAATACCAGAGCCCTAGCGGGCTTAGGCTACGTGCAGGTTCAGGCAAAAGACTATGCAGCAGCAGTGCCGACCTACCGTCGTCTACTGGCACTTAGGTCTCGGGATGTGACTGTGATGCAGAACTTTGCCTACGTGCTTCTGCAAGCAGACCAACCCGGCGCTGCGGTCACACTTTACCAACAGGCAGCACGCTTAGCTCCCCGCGATAGCGCCATTCAGTACAACATTGGCCAGGCTTTGGTCCGCCAAGGCAAAGACGCAGAGGGGATGTTAGCCTTCCGTCGAGCCAGTCAGTTAAACCCGCGCAACCCTGAGCCATTATTTGCGATGGGTAACCTGCTACAGGCCCAGGGCAATATCGATGCGGCCCTGACCGCTTATCAGCGGGCTGTCTCTCTGCAACCCAATTTCCTGGAAGCGCAAAAGGCTCTGGGCGATTTGCTGCTAATCCAGGATCGGCTGAGTGCTGCTATCGTCGCGTTCCGTCAAGCTGTAAACACTCAGCCTGATGATGCCGAGGCTCAATACAAGCTGGGCATGGCTCTGGGGCGACTAGGAGAACGAAGAGAGGCAGCTACTGCCCTAGAGCGTGCAGCAGCACTCTATACGGCTCAGGGAGATTCAGAAGCATCTAGCAAAGCTCAACAGGAATTACAGCGGGTACGGAGCTAGGTCACCCAAGAAACCGCTTTATCTGGCCGACAGTATTGGCTGACAAAACTACTGATCGCCCGTTACCTTATCCAACAGTTCCTTAGCACCCTCAACGATCCCCTGGCTGGGCTTAGACTCTCTGTACTCCTGAAGATCTTTTTCGTAGAGTTCTTCCTGAGTCTTTTCATTAGAAGCAGCTTCAACTGCTTCTTCATAGGCTTCCTCGCGATCACCAGTAGACTGGCTGTACTCGTAAGAGCGGTCGATCTTTTGGCTAGTCGCTGACTCAGTTGCTAAGTTCACACCTGCATAAGCAGGCTGGTTAATCGCAAGGTACAGACCGAGGGCACTGACCAGAATCATAAAGCCCAGGGTTAAAAGGTTTTGGCGGAACACCCGTCTCAGCACCTGCTCAATGGAGCGCAAAACTTGAGCAGCTGATTGCAGATTCGATTGCATAGTATTTTCCTCCTCGTTTTCTACAGAACGTGCAGGCTTGAACCGACTGTAGGTTGCAGCCACATCCAACAACCTGCCAACACAGAACTGTGAGGTATCCTACGGGAGACCAGATTGATAATGCTTCTGCCCAAGGGTGAGGATTTGCACCTACTGCATTGCAGAGAGTAAGAAACTGAAGCGCGAAAACCCAACACAGTAGCTTTAGACAAAGCTTTTGAGCCAGTATCAAAAGAACGTTCCAGGATGATTAATGCAGCCTAAAGTCGTGACAGGTCACGCTAGTTTGGAAGGTCAAAGCCGTTGGGGCTGGTTTATCGGGCACTTCATCACGCCAGCCGATGACCCCCGTTCGACTTCGGCCCTAGAGGTCAAGTGGGCCACTCATCCTGCTGGAGATGGCCGTTCTCAATGGGCAAGCAATGCTGAAGCCACGAGTCTGTCAGTTCTAATTCGAGGCCGGTTCCGTTTGCAGTTTCCTGAACAAGAGGTGATCCTGGCTCAAGAAGGTGATTATGTACTTTGGTTACCAGGGGTAGCTCACTACTGGCAAGCAGAAGAAGATTCTACTGTCCTGACCATTCGTTGGCCCTCAAAAGCAGGCGATAGTATCCCCACACCTCCAAACTCTTGAGAGCAGCTTTTTTTGCACTTCATCCAATGTTCTAGGATGAACAACTTACAACCCAATCGAAGGCCAGATATTGCTAAGTTCGCCAAGGCTTAGCGAAAATTGATGGTAGAGAGCATCATCCGGGATATCCGACCTGAACCGGTCAACGTTGCCTCGCCAAATACTTTTAACCTGAGCAATTAGCTCTTCATCGTAGTCTGTGGCAACCAGCAAAGCTTTGATGAGATAGAGCTGAGAAATTCGAAAAGCCTTGTAAGCTTGCTGTAAATCACTGGCTGTGTAATTACGATCGAGTGTTGCTTTTACGACTTGCTCAATCGCTGCTTCTGCCTCATTGGGGTTAACTTTGGACACAAGCGGATTCTCCTAGAGGTCGGTTCAGCCAACTTTGCCGTCTTAGGCAGTCAGTTGAGAACTGGTTTGCTAAAAGTCAGAATTAATTAAACCGGTTTTTGCTGCCTTTTGCCTATGTTAACAGTAGTTCTAAAGCTTTACAGCAGAGAGTATACAATTTACCAAAAACTAATAAATCGGACTTTAGAGCCATTGCCATACAATGGCTGCTAGCTACTGCACAGAGAATGAGATTCCGAATCATATCGGATCACCCTTGAATCAACGCGCTCCTAAGCTCTGCTTTGGGTACAGATGGCTGTAGTCCTTGCTACACTTTGTCCTCTTGCCACTTGTTCTGTACAGAGCTTTATGAAGCTGTCTGTTCTCTTGCAACTTGTAGCAGCTTACCGAGCAAACCAGCTATTAGTCACTTGACTGGTTCTTCACAGAGCAGAGGGAAATGTCTCTGGTGCTTCGTCAGTTTCTGAATTGGCTTCTAGATTAGTAGTGCGCTCAAGCGGCTCTACGCCTCGCGTTTCATCTAAGTGGAGCACCGCATCAAACTGTTCGGGTAATCGGGCATAAAAGTAGTGACTAACCCGCTCAGTTTCGGGACGGTAAATGACACCGATCGCTCGCTCCAAGTGAGGCTGTCGTAAGCTTGCCACCGCCGGATTATTCTCGCGCAAGTTTAGCCAGAAGCAGGGAACTTCCACCTCATGAAACAGTGCTTCGTAACTGCCTTTCAGCGCTGGGCGGACCCGTTTAAGTTGGGCCGATTCACCCCAATTGGAAGCGGCTGTGACTGTACCTGTGTAGGTGCTGAAGCCAATCAAAATTGCTTGATCACCATACCGTTCACGAACGAGTTGGCCAACATTGAGCTCCCCTTCTGCGCCCATGTCCGTTGCTCGCGCATCGCCTAAATGCGAGTTATGTTCCCAAACAACCACTTTGGAACATCCTCTCTCTTGGTCCAAATGAGCAACTAGCTGATCTAAGGTCTCAGCCATGTGACGGTCTCGCAGATTCCAGGAGGAAACCCGACCACGAAACATGGAGCGGTAGTATTCCTCAGCGTTCTTGACCAAACGAGCATTTTGCTCAGCGTAGAAAAACTCATCTTCAGCGACCTGGCTGTTGCGCTGAGTATACTCAGCTGTCCGATGCTGCAATTCCAAGAGCTGATTGACCACTTCATCCTCACACGACTCACTCAGGCCAAAATTGGTCGCGTAACCGTACTCCTGGCTATCTTCGCCGAAGTGCTCAAAGCACGAATAACGTTGGCGTGCCTGCTTAGCAGCCTCCGGATCGACCTTATCGAGGTAATCGAGAACCTCTGCCATCGAGGAGTGCAGGCTATAGAGATCAAGGCCATAAAAACCAATCCGGGTTTTCCCCTGGTCTAGGTTGTGGTTGTAGTCGTGTAACCAATTGACAAAGTCCAGCACATCCGTGTTGCGCCACATCCAGCTAGGAAAACGCTTGAAGCCGTCCAAGGCTTCAATGCTAGTGGCTGCATCGCTGCTTCCTTGCACATAGCGGTTAACCCGGTAAGCATCAGGCCAATCCGCCTCAACCGCTACCGCAGCAAAGCCTTTTTCTTGAATCAGGCGTTTGGTAATCTGGGCTCGTTCCCGGTAGAACTCGTGAGTGCCATGGGATGCATCGCCAATCAGCACAAAGCGAGCATCTCCAATCAGGTCCATTAGGCTGTCGTAGTCATTGGGTTTGCCTGTAAGTGGCTGTGCAACGCGGCGGATTGCATTGACCTGGCTCCTCATCACTTCTGGCAGGTCTGGCATAGCTTTAAACCTTCTAAAAAAATTGCCTAAGCTGGGCGCTTGAACCATTCGCTGGGATTCGTCAGATTTGCCCGACATAGCCCGTTTAAGTAGTTCGCAGACCTCTCGATCGCTGGTTTGTGGAAAGTTCTCATACCAATAACCAACGGCGTAAAAGGGTTGTGGCGTCTTAGCGCAAACGACCTCATCTACCTCTGCCTTAAACTCATTGCAGGTTTCAGGCGCTGAGACTGGGACAGCAACGATTAGACGAGCAGGCTGCTGCTGTCGTAGCGCTACGACAGCAGCCCGCATTGTTGAGCCAGTCGCAAGGCCATCATCTACCACAATGACTGTGCGCCCTTCTATCTCAAGGCGAGGGCGACCACCTCGGTACACGTGCTCTCGCCGTTCCAATTCCTGTTGTTCTACCGCAGTTACTTGTTCAATCGCAGCCTTCGAAATCCGCAAATCGTTTATTACTACCGAGTTGAGCACTCGGATACCACCTGTAGCGATAGCACCCATTGCTAACTCTTGCCGACCCGGTGTGCCTAGTTTGCGAACCAGGAAGACATCCAGCTCAGCATTGAGTGCCTCTGCTACCTCGAAGGCAATCGGCACACCGCCACGTGGCAAACCAAGGACCAGAACCCCTGGACGATTAGCATAAGATGCTAGCTTCAGGGCTAACTCCCTACCTGCTGCGGTTCGATCTTGAAATCGCATCATGCATTGTTTCTGTTCAGCCACTGCTTTAATTCAACTTCAAGTCAATCCTGGCTTGCCCGCTAGATGCGCTATTAGTTAAGCAGATTAGCTTACTTAACCAAGTCACGGCTCGAAGCATTTTTGAGCTAACTCCGCTCACTTGAGTTCTTTATCCCCCTTACAGATCCAAGTTATGAAAGCAAATCCTGGATCTTCTTCGCTCTAAAGAGAGATCTAAGCAGTGTTAGTAACCTAAGATATGTTTCTTCGATTGTAAACACAATCACAATAGCGAACTCTGTTATCTCAAGTTTCTGAAGTAGCATTGCTGCCTATCCTTCTAAACTGAGAACTCCTGCCAAATTCCCAAATAGCAAGCTGTGACACACTCTTTTAAAGACCTGTAAAGAATGATGTCACACCTTATGTTAAATACTTATATTTATTCCGTTAGGACTTGTCAACAACCCTTCCTCGCTACAAAATCAAAAACCTAGCGGAACTTGCTTCTGAGTTTCCCACTAAACTCCTGTGCTTATTAACACCAGCGATTATGTGAAGTGTAAGTGATTCAGTGTAAAGTTTTTCGGCAGAGACTAGTCTCAAGATTTAAGTAGGATTCTGCCTTCATGAGTGGTATTAGATGTAACTTTTGGGTTTGGCTAGCAAGGGAGCAGAACAGCTCAGTAACAATAACGCTGCGTCTCTTGCCAGTCTCTCTCACGAACTGCGCACTGCTTTGACCTCAATCATAGGCTGGGCTCAACTACTCCGTGCACAGAGGCTAGATGAAGTGCTCAAGAGCCAGGCTTTAGAGATCATTGAGCACAATGCCAGAGCCCACTCCTAATTAATTGCGGAAGCGCTAGGAGATTTGGGCTCTAGAACTTAAAAACAGACGCAAGACCAGCTCTGGCCTCCATGCCATCCTGCTGACGTGTATAGAGGAGTACCTAAAGTCTTGAAAATCGAGTTATAGGATAACCGCCGCTGCCGGTCCAATGAGGGGAGAATTCTGTAAAGTCACAGCTAAACCATGGTGCTGTGAGCTTCTGATTCTCTCAGTCTTATGTTCATGATTTGCTGTGCCTCCCGGATTCTCTTGAACTTGCAGTTGCGAACAGCAAATCGTATCTGAGAGGATGGAACTCATCACTGTGCCAGTATGAACTTCAAGGCTGGCCTGAGGAACGGATTCAAAGAGGAGATGCTGACCTGGAAAGACTACCCGTTCAAAATACCAGTGAGGGATGTTAGTGATGCGCACAATTTGAATTTTGCTGCTCGCATTAACATAACAACAAGTGATCTTTTCTGGGATTGCATTGGGAACCGGATCAAAAGTTTGAGACATAATCGTCTTTGCTGATAGAAGTTAACAAACAGTCAATGTGGTCATTCAACCCGTCCACTCCCTGACGAACCTCTGTCTACAGGTAGATGAATGACTCAATCTTAGGAAAGTATTGCTGGCGACATTCGTCCTACACTTTCCTTTTGAACACTCAGTATCTAGATTGACCACAGACACAGAATACAAATCACCTTCATGGCAAAGGAGATCTCATTGGACTGTCGCTTGGCAGAAGGTCTGCAGGCCAGTTATGTTTTCAGAACCAGAAAAATCGATCGTTAGAGGTTGAGTGCGTACACTATAGAGGCTGTTGGCGATGATGTAGGAGCTTTTTTCAACTGCTTAATCAAACTGTACAGTTGAGGAACCGTGAATAGCCCTAACAGTTTCAGCAGGCCTTGCATAAGGCAGAAACGCTTAACTGCGAGGAATCTAGACTTGCTTGGTCATTTACTGACAAACTCTTCACCTGATATATTCATATTCACTGTTCCTCTTAGTCCTGCTGGTTTTTCCGCACGTAACTAGCTTTATTACTAGTACCACACCAGCTTCTCAACCAACAAGCATCTACACCAATCCTATAACGCTTACTTTCCCAGTTCTCCGGACCCGCTGCCATGGTCACTTATATTCAACTTGTGCGAGTTTAGGCTCATCCATAAAGGCAGTGAATTGAATCTTAACGGTAATTAAGCATTTCGGTAGATATGATTACCTTCCCGTCCCGTTTAACCTTCAAACATGTGTTGGATATGTGGCGCATTCTTGGACGGCAATTCTTAGACAGTGGTTGGTTTAAGCAACAGTAAATTGAACAAGGGCCAGTACAGGAGAGTTAAGTGATGAGCATTTATATCGGTAATCTTCCTAGCAACGCAAATGAAGATGGTCTAAGAGTACTATTCAATCAGTACGGTGAGGTCAAGCGGGTTCAGTTTCCTACAGACGATGGAACCGACCAGGTCTTAGTGGAGATGCAGGAGGAGACTCAGGAAGCTGCTGCGATTGCAGGACTCAATGGAACTGCCTGGATGGGCTCAAACTTGCAGTTGTTCACTGGCCAGGCTTGGAGTAAATAGAGGCGCTGAGCCATAACGGCAATACGAAGCTCTCAGATCCATCACCCCATTGTCCTGCGTAACCATGTCTACCACCACGCTCACCTTTACCCCTACTCGAACCCCTTTGGAGCAGTCTCCAGAATTAGTACCGTCTCCCGAGCCAGATCCAGAACCTCCCCTTCAACCAGAACCTGAACCAACTCCCGAGCCAGATCCAGAACCCGTTCCTAACCTACCTCCTCAGGTCTTGCCTCCAGAGCTTGACCCCGAAGCTCCCTCTCAGACTTAGCTACAAGTAGTAGGTAACACCTCGCTGATGGGATGGTAGACCCGCTCTCCCTTCCGCCTGTCAGCTTAACTCCTCTGACCGGTTCCCCCTCCTCTGCCTGCTAGCAGGATTGCAGGAGAGAGCATCGCCATTAAAATCCACTCGACCAGCCAGGTGAATGGCTGGTCGTTTTGCTCTATACCCTTTCTCCTTCCAAGATCTATCCACAACTTATCTGCCTTTAATGCCTTCTTGATGCGAGACAAGGCTCAGATCTTTAGAACTAGTTTAAGGAGATAGCTAAGAGTAAAAACACTGGAAATTGATAAACTGAGGACTTGCGAAACCATTGATTTACCGTTCGACCTTATAGACAAATACTGAGAATTTAGAGATTTGTCTGTAGAAACACTTACGTTTCGCTTATTGAGTCTTTATAGAATTAGCGTATATTCACCAAAAGCCCTTCTACATAGAAAATCTACGGCTTTTCAAGTAGTCCTACGCTGTTGTGCTTGGGTTAACGCGATTTTATGCGTGTTCTCTCTGTAGAGGGTGAGCTAAGGGAGTGTTATTCATAGAGATAGGCCAAACGGAAATCCGCTATATAGCTGAGTCGCAACCTGATTAAATCTGGTTGCAGGGCAAATGTGGTGAACCGTTCGATTACCTAAAACACTCACTTACTAAGCACAGCACTAGTCATCATGACGCTACTCAGCAATTCTGTTCAAAATATCTCCACCGGTGCTTCTAACCTGAGTTCTACTAACACTGTCTCTACCTCGGGTGCGACTGTTACTACCTCAGCAAATATCAGTGCCGATTTATCAACGAGCAGTGTTGCTGTCGAGCCTGTTGTTGCAGCCACCTCAAATATTCTTGGTAGTACGATAACCACTGCTACAAATCTGCCAAATAACAGCACCAGCACAATTGGTGCTGTAGATGCTGTAGGCAGCGGAGTTGTCAATACAGCTATCAACACAATAGGAAGCGCCACAACTGAAGCCAGTGGCTTAACCAGCGGTACTACCAGTGCAGTTGACTCTGTAGCCCAGCAAGTCGTTCCTAATACAGGTAATGCAACTAGTGGTGTAGTGGGTGCCGTTACCTCTTTAGTAGGAGGAGCAACGGGTGCGACGGGTGAGGTAATCGGTGGTGTAACTGGTGCTATTGACTCTCTAACTGGTGGTATTGGTATTACACCTGAGACTGGCGTCTCAACAGGTGTGGTCACCGGTCCTGTTGATAATTCAGTAGGCGTCGTTGGCGGTGTCGTTGATGCTGTAACTGGGGGTTCCACTCCCGGCAGTGCAGTCGGTGGCGTAGTTGATGGTGTAACCGGTGGCGCTACTGGAGCAGTCGATGCCGTGACTGGTGGTTCAACCCCTGGCAGTGCAGTCGGTGGCGTCGTTGATGCGGTAACTGGCGTCGTTGGCGGTGCAGTTGACGCTGTGACTGGTGGTTCGACCCCTGGTGGTGTCGTTGATGGCGTAACTGGCGCCGTTGGCGGTGTCGTCGGCGGCGTAACCGGTGGTTCGACTCCTGGTGGTGTTGTTGATGGCGTAACCGGTGGTGCTACTGGAGCAGTCGATGCCGTGACTGGTGGTTCGACCCCTGGCAGTGCAGTTGGTGGTGTCGTTGATGGCGTAACCGGCGTCGTTGGCGGTGTCGTTGATGGCGTAACCGGTGGTTCGACTCCTGGCGGTGTTGTTGATGGTGTTATCGGTGGTGTAACGGGTGGTTCCACTCCTGGTGGTGTTGTTGATGGCGTGACTGGCGTCGTTGGCGGTGTCGTTGGTGGTGTAACGGGTGGTTCGACTCCTGGTGGTGTCGTCGGTGGTGTCGTCGGTGGTGTGACCGGTGGTTCGACTCCTGGTGGTGTCGTTGATGGTGTCGTTGGTGGTGTGACCGGTGGTTCCACTCCTGGCGGCGTTGTCGATGGCGTCGTCGGTGGCGTAACCGGTGGTTCGACTCCTGGTGGTGTCGTTGATGGCGTGACTGGCGTCGTTGGCGGTGTCGTCGGCGGCGTAACGGGTGGTTCGACTCCTGGTGGTGTCGTTGATGGTGTCGTCGGTGGTGTGACCGGTGGTTCCACTCCTGGTGGTGTCGTTGATGGTGTTGTTGGTGGTGTAACCGGTGGTTCCACTCCTGGTGGTGTTGTCGATGGTGTTGTTGGTGGTGTGACCGGTGGTTCCACTCCTGGTGGTGTCGTTGATGGCGTCGTCGGTGGTGTAACGGGTGGTTCGACTCCTGGTGGTGTCGTTGATGGCGTCGTCGGTGGTGTAACGGGTGGTTCGACTCCCGGTGGCGTTGTTGACGGTGTCGTCGGTGGTGTAACGGGTGGTTCGACTCCTGGTGGCTCAGGTGGAACTGGCGGAACTATCGGTGGTGTTGTCGGTGGTGTAGTCGATGGCGTAGCAGGTAATGGGACCGGCAGTAACGGTGGCTCGACTCCTGGTGGCTCAGGTGGAACTGGTAGTACCGGTGGTAGTGGTGGAACTGGAACAGGCAGTACCGGTGGTAATGGTGGTATTAGCGGTGCTAATGGTTCTGGAAATCCTGGCATTTCCAATAGCGTCCCAACTATTGCCAATCCAATTGCCGATCAAGCAGTAGAGGAAGGAACAGTATTCAACTTTGTTCTTCCCAGCAACAGCTTCGCAGATGCTAACGGTGATAGCCTTGCCTACACAGCTACCCTTTCAAATGGCGGTGCTTTACCAAGCTGGCTGAGCTTCAATGCAACAACCCGTACCTTCAGTGGCACTCCTCCCACCGCTGGTAATGGTGCTACCTTCAGCGTCAAGGTCACTGCTACTGATTCCTCCAGCGCCAGTGCCAGCGACATCTTTGACCTGACGGTTGAGAACGTCATTTTAGGAACAGGGCGCAAAGACCTACTACGTGGCACCTCCAACGCCGACGTCATCCGTGGATTCGGGCAAAACGACATCCTCAATGGCTTTGGTGGCAATGACCGGCTCTTTGGCGGCGCTGGCAACGACCGTCTAAACGGTGGGCTTGGCAATGACAAGCTGAGCGGCGATGCCAGTAACGATACCCTCATGGGTGAGGCGGGTGACGATCAACTCCTCGGCGGTGCGGGCAATGACCGTCTGCTTGGTGGATTTGGCAATGACCAACTCTTCGGTGGCGCGGGTAACGACCGTCTTGAGGGTGCTGCGGGTGATGACTACCTACAAGGCGATGGAGGCCAAGATTTCATTCTAGGTGGCGGCGGCAACGACACTCTCCTTGGCGGTGCTGGCAATGATCGCCTCGTTGGAGACACTGGGAACGACCAGTTAGACGGTGGTGCTAGCAATGATCAGCTCGTTGGTGGCGCTGGCAACGACCGTCTCATAGGCGGTGCTGGCAAAGATCAACTGACTGGCGGTGCTGGCAATGACTTGTTCGTATTGGCTGCTGGCCAAGGAGGCGACATGGTCTTCGACTTTAAGAACGGTCAGGACATGCTCTCTCTAGCAGGCACGCTCACCTTTGATCAGCTGAAAATTACTCAAGGCACTGGCGTTAACCTAAAAGACACCTTCATCGCTGTCGAGAGCACAGGCCAATTGGTAGCAATGCTCAAGGACGTAGATTTCAGCACAATTAACTCCGCTGACTTCGCTCCTCTTGCCTAAACTGCTTTCACTTGAAGGTTCTGTTCTAGCTGTTACTGTCCAGTAGCCTTGATCACAGAACCTTCAGGGAGATGACCTCTCATCCCCTAAACGTTACAAAAGTAGCAGTAAGGCATACTCTACGAAATCTTAACCCCTAGTGCTACAGTGCTAGGGGTTTTTGCTAGTTTCAGTGGTAGGAGTTTTTCAGGCTGGAATTCGGTTCTCTCACTCAGCTCCTGCGAAAGGACCTTTAGCAAGAGAATGCAGGCGATATTTGCTTGACTAGCGAGGTCAGCATAAAGGCTGGGTAGGCTGAAGCAAGCATGCCTGAATAAGCCTGATATGGTGTCAATGTCAGAGACAAAGAGCTAGCTAGCGGCTGAAGCGTGGCCAATTGCTGTTTTGCACGCTGGTACTATTTTCATTGTCTCCACCAGCAGCACCTGGAACGGATTGGAAAGCTGACTCAACTTTACTGTCTCTATCTACAGCAGAAGCAGAAAGTGGTTGTACTGTTACATGTTGCTCAACAACACCTTGATTAACAGTTGGACTAACAACACCTGAGCTAGCCGGAACTCCTGTTTCAATTCCAATAACTGCCTCAAGCTGTCTACTTTCACCACCAATCCTTAGGCTAGGAGAGACCGGTTCTCCCACGCGGATAGTTCCGTTAGCTTGAGGAACTACTTGGCTTTCTCCCATCTCTGCTTCAGAGTTCAAACGGTTTGGCACTGGTTTTTCAAACACAAAAGTTCTACCAACGACAGGCAGAGAGTCTGCTTGTGTCTCTGTGCTTGCCTTGTTGACCTCCACAGCTAGCAAATCGACTGATTCAGAGCCAGAAGCACCGTCAGCAATAGAGCTGGGAGTAGCGGTTGACTCCAGCTGAGCCTCGACAGGCTGACCATCACTGTTTAGCTGGTCGCTTAGCCTATCACTCGAATCAGAACTTGACTCGGGACTCGGCCTCATCGAGATGGCTTCTCTAACCTTGACCACTGGAGGAGGCGTGATCAGAGCGGGCCGCAGTTCCTCTGTTCTTCTCACACCACTTCCGAAGCTGCTGCGCTCCGAGCGATTTATGGGGGAGGCGACCCTATGAGCTGCTCTTGTTGCGGATGCCTGAGCTTGCGGCGGTCTTTGTGGCGCGGCTTGAGGGGCGCTACGAGACCATGTAGGTAAGAGAACCGCCGTAAGCATCAGGGGAAGTGCCAGAGGTTTAGTCAGGCTCCCAAGGTCGGGATTCTCAACCCACCAGCCAGAGTCAAAACTAAAGCTCTCTGGGTGCTGTAGCAGGAGAAGCGGCTCCATCACTGAGGCCCTCAAAACGACGACATGCTAACCAAACATTCAGAGCCCTGAGGCTCTGTTACATGTTACGTCGATCTGGCAGTGCTATCCCGACTCTTGACCGCTTTGAGGAAGGCAAAACTGGCTCAAGCAGTCAAAGCCCGAATCCCAATTATTGAATGCAACAGGTGAACGGTTTGAGGATGTCTTGAAAGGAGACACCTTGGTTCAGATGGCCGCATGGCTTTAGGGAGCTGCCTCACCCCGCTTGGCGCTGATAATTCAAAATTCGTCCTTTAAAAGGCAGACCTCGTATTTCTTGGGCATCACACCTGTGTGTTGTATGCGAATACCCGAGTGCGACCATCTCTCGGCTGAACTTTGCGTGATTGCCGCGGTCAGGATCTACAATCATCACCTCCACCTGCTCATTAGAGTGGAGATCAATAAATTTTGATAAGAGACCAGGATGATTCTGTTCGTACAACACGTCGCTACCGATGATGAGGTCAAACTTTTTGAGTAAGGGGTTTTGTGTAGACCAGTCACCTGCCTGAAAATTGATAGGGGAGAAATTATTGAGAGCTACGTTTTCTGCTAAAAAGGATTTCGCCATGGGGTGATGATCACTGGCCGTGATATCTGCCCCACGTTGATGGACCACGATACTGGCCAAAGCAAGGCCACATCCAATTTCTAAAACCCGTTTCCCTGCTACGGGAAAACTACTCATAATTTCTGCAAGAACCAGACCTGCCGGCCAAACAAGCCCAAATAGCGGCCAAAGGGCAGATGAAATGCCAAGCTTTTCCGCCTCTCCATCTGGGTCTGAAAATTGTTGAGAATCCTGAAGTGACCGGATTCGGAAGTCTACGTTACCGATAGTAATAGTCTCAAATTTTACTTGGTAATCTTGCATTGTCTGCTCTCCCCTTGGTCAAAGTATGTTTAAATGATCCGATTCAGATGAGCATGACTTATAAGACCTGAATAGCGGCGAAAATCATAACCCTACATAGCCCAAAAGATTTTTGAGCTTTTTTGTAGAAGTTGAGTAAAAAGTGATCACCTTTTGGCCTGGAAAAACAGAGGCTATCTCGGCACCTTGGTTTTGCCAGTCAAGTCATTCTTCAGACCATGATGCTTAAAGATCCTTACCTCATTGGTTACCAGCTAGGATATCAGGGTCGGGATCTCCCAGACGAATTGTTCACTTTCTTCAGCTGGGTTGGTTGGCTTCAGGCTTGAAGGCATGGACAGATGCCACTAACCTAACGGCATCAGTGCAGGGATACCCTCAGTGCAAGTTGAGAGATCAGGAGATTAGTTGGGTAAGGTCTTTAAATTATTTTTGAGTTCCAATTACTTATACAGAACAAATACAGATTATTAACAGTGAATACCCCTTTCAGAAACAATATTATTGATTATAACTCGTGTATTTACTGCGGCAATACAATTGTATTGGGACCAGAACGTTTTTGAATATGACAACCTGCTGCATCAGTTCCGAAAACAAATGTCTCCTTAAATGATGCTGTGCCTTTCTGCCCCATCACGTTAACCCGCACTAACTTTTGTCGAACCTCGTCGCGGAAGGCATCATTAAATATCACGTAAACTCCATTCCCTAAGTACGTTTCTGGGCTGAGTTTATAGACTCGCCCTGTCTGTCCATTGGTTGTGGTCAATTGCATTCCCTCCACTGCTTTATTTTGCGAGTCAACGACTTTAACCGTTGACCATGCAAATATACCTGTACAGGCGATCGAGCTTGCCGGCGGTGAGTTAGTGGGAGAGCTTGTAGCGTCATTAGAAGAGCGAGTATCATCCTTGTTAAGAGCACATCCATTAGTTCCATTAACAAGAATGAACAACACAACGAGCAAGCAAGAGCGTGAAATACTGAACACTTTGTTATTTCTCCTGTAAAGCAAATGAACAAGCCTCAGAACTGAGAGAATCTACAGACAAAGATAGTTTCGAGCAGCGAAGAGAATAAAAGGTTGGCCAACCTTTTATTCTCTTCGCTGCTCGATAGCCTATCAAGCACAGACTCTGAAACATATCTCAACAAAACATGCGTAGGCCTACCCATCAGAAGAGAGTAGATTCCCCCTAGGGCATAGCCAAGTTTCAAGCCAGAATAAAGACATTAAATCTCTCGCATAAACTCCCGCATAAAAACCGCTAGCTAGCACTTTAAATTACTTGCCCCGGTCAACTGACCGGGGCAAACTATTTTGAGGTAATAGTTGTCCTTGGGGCAAACTCTGACCAATTTCACTTGGGTCTCAGTATAGGCAAATCATCCGGATGGGCGAACCACTTAGAGGAACCCAAGGTGAATTTTTAGCGTCATGCTGGAGTATCGTTAACTGCTCTGTGCTATGTACGCTACCAATTCCTCCGGTCGTCAAGCCTCTCTGACCCGTCGGATCTTAGTGTTGATCGCAAGTTCTGTACTCTTAGGCAGCTCGCCCATCGTATTGCCAATGGCGGCGCAAGCCCAAAGTCGCTTTGACTTGGAACTCAGCCGGGGTACACCGATTCGCACCGCTAGCACTGAGGACAAAACCCTCTACCTCAATAACAACCGCAGCTACGATTACAACTTGCGGGTACGTCAGGCGATTCGGATCGGCAGTACGTTTGGGGGCACCAGTATTCCAGCAGGGTCAACGATTCGGGGCCGCTTTGAACCTGCTCGGGGTGGTCTGCGCTACGTTGCTCGCGAAGTCGAGATTAATGGTCGTAGCTACCGTCTTGATGCAACTTCTGACGTGATTGCAGATGTCAAAGACCCTCGCGATACCTCCGCTGGTGCCATTGCGGGTGATGCAGCGATTGGTGCTGCTGGCGGTGCAGCGATCGGTGCCATCTTTGGCAATCGCCCCAGTCTAGGCAGCATTCTAGGTGGCGCAGCAGCTGGGGTCGTAACGGGCAATGTTACTGCTGAGCGCATCGTGGTCATCAGACCCGAAACGACCATCACGCTCTACAGCCGTTAGACTAGAGCATCCAATCTGTTCAATCCAGTCCCTTCCCTGACCTCTCCACACAAAGCTAGGGAAGGGGCTTTCACGTTAGTTAGCGTAGGACATCCGATTGTGGGGGTGTAGCAACGTAGGAGTTCTGCTTCGCCGAAGTGCCTAGGTAATAGCCCAAACCAAAAGTCAAGGTAGTGAGAACAATGACACCTGCTGCCCATAAAAGGCGACGGCTCAAGGACGTCTTGCGGTAGGTCAGATAACGGCGATACTGCACTTCGTCAGTGAACCGATAGCTCAGCTTTTGGCAATCATCAGGCAAAGGGGAAGACATGCTCTACTCTCTGATTCAGTACTGGATGGTCAGCTGGCCCAACCCCACTTTGTGAGGGCCAGCATAGATTGGTCAGCCACTCAATAAGCACTGCTCCCACTGGTAAACACCTAAATTCTTAGACATTCTTAGACAGCTTTAGGAGAACTCAAGGTGAACCAGTGAGAGCAGCATCCTGCCAAGCCTTGAAATCCTCGAGACGGCTACATGCCGTTGTCCTTGAGCAATCGGTCGCTGGCCATTACCAAGCTGGTGCCGACCAAAACAATTAGGATGAGGGCAGACATAGGGGCTCCTGAAACTTCACAGAGAACAGAGTTGACCGAATGCTCAGGAGCTTAGGGTGGTCCAAGTGGGCATCGAGCACCGAAACACTCGAGGGACAGCAATGGGTTCCAGCTCTGGAGGTAACAGCTGACCTGAGCCATTTAGAGATCAGTCTACCGGTAGATGCAAGTTTGAGAATAAGTAAATTTCCCTATTTTGGGGAATTGACAGGCTATTAGAATTTTCTGGACCCAGAAGTGAGGAGCTCAGCCTCACGCTGTGAGATTCGAGTCGTTCCGAGTTGGCAAGCCACACGTTATTCTGGAACCGCGCCCCCTGACAATGCTCTATGCGCTTCTCCCTTGCTGTCCTGGTTACTTGGATCCTGCTTGCGCCTCTTGCCTCGGTTACTCTTGCTGACCCCGTACCAGTACGGAAACACCCCGTCCATCCTGAGCCTCTGCCGCCGGTCTACGTTCCGCCCAATCCCAGTCCGAACTATCCTCCTGACGTCCTACCTGTTGCTCGGAGTCTTAGTCCACTGGAGTTGAGGGCTCTTAGAGAACAAGCTGAGCGCCTTCAGGGCTTGGGAACTGCCCAGGTGCGAGCGAAAAATACCACCACTGCTTTCACAACCTGGCGAGAGGAACTGGCTATTCGTCACCGCATTGGTGACCGCACAGCAGTAGCCAACACACTAGGCCGCATTGGTGTAACCGCTAGACAAGCTCAGCAAAGCGTCCAGCTTCAGTTTGCGTCTCAAGGACTCCAACAGCTGCTCACCCAAGCTGATCAACAGGGGCCACCCTTAGGGCTAAACACACTTCGGGCTATTGCTAGTGCCTATGAGCAGATGGTTCTAGCCTTGCCTGCGATTGCTGTTCATGAGCGCTTACTGGCTCAGCAACGAGCTAGAGGCAACCGAGCTGGAGAGATTGCCAGTCTCACAGCTCTAGGCCGATTAAATAACGCTAGTTTTCGGTTTGCTGAGTCGGCTGCTGCCAACGAGCAGTTGCTCCAGTTGCTCCGTGGTCAGGATTCAGTTGGCGAGTTAGCTACCCTCAGGGAGCTAGAGCATTCTTATAGTGAGCTTGACGATCATCGTCGAGGTTTGGTTGTGCGGCAAGCTTTAGTCGCCCTCTATCAGCAACGCCAGGACTTAGCACAACTGCCGCCTTTACAAATTCGCCTAGCAGAAGACTACCTGGCACTTGATCAACCCGATCAAGCCCTGCAAACTTACCAGGAAGCCTTCGCACTGTCTCGCTCGCTTAGCCAGTTCTACCGCGCCAGCGAGAGTTTGGCCCAGCTAGCCCAACTTTACAGCGGCCAGAAGAACTACCCGCAAGCGCTTAGAGCTTACAATCTGCTGCTCCAAGTGCAACAGCAATCCGATAACCGCTTAGGCCTGCTAGACACCTATGCAGCCCTTGGGGATCTATACGCTGCCCAGGAGCAGTACACCCCTGCTCTTGCCGCCTACCAGCAGGGACTTGATATTGCTCAGAGTTTTGGCAATCATCGTCTGGCCCCTCTGCGCGACCGAATTGCCCGAGTGCAGGCAGCTCAGGACCAACCCTAAGTCCGCCCTAAGTTCTTAGAGCTACAAAATCATTGGCACCAAAAAACCTGCCGACGTATCAGCAGGTAGGAGAAGGAGCAAGAGGGCATAGAACCTCAATCTTGGGCAAACCGTTCGGGTTCAGCCAGGGACGGCTTTGGTTCCGGGACTTGGGACTCAGCCAATCTACGCTCAAGGCTATCAATGCGAGCCAAGAGTTGTTGGTTTGTCTGAACCAACTCTTGAGCCCGGGAGCTCAGGTGCGGGTCTGACTCCCACCAGTTAATGCCGATCTCTCGAGCTTTATCAACTGAGGAGATCAACAACCGGATACGGATGCTGAGTAACTCAACTTGGCCTACCGAAATCGTGACATCCCCAGCAATCACAATGCCTTTATCCAGAACCCGCTCAAGGATATCGGCGAGGCTAGAGGCGCTGGTTGCGGTCTTCAGAGGGCTGCCAGGACGGGGGGCAGGGGTATTGGGGAGAGTAGAGGCAGGCATGGGGGCACCGAAGACAAATTACGGCAGTTGATCGAGCAGGTTGCTCAAAACTTCTTTGGCATCCTCAAAGTTCCCCAAACTGTAGCGAGAGAGCAACACATCCTCGCACAGGTGACGGAAATCGTCATTTTTGCCCGAGATAATGATCTCGTGCTCTTTGGCGATCCGCCCAATCATGAGGCAGGTTCGCAGAGAAGACGGTTGCGATTGGCCTGCACCAGCCTTAACTCCATCGAACTTCTGACGATAGGCGCGGATTAGATGGGCAATCTTCAGCGCTTCCGTGGTGGTTAGACCCACTCGCGTCACCAGGATTGCTCGCTCTGTATCTAGATCAGGCAGACCGATATCAATGGTGATCATCCGGTCTAGCAGCGCATCTTGGGTTTTGTGCGCTCCACAATAATCTTCAGGATTCGACGTGAAGATTGCTCGGAAGTTTTGATCAACGCGCACATATTCTGACTGATTGCTATTGGGTGGTAGAACCAGCAGCCTTTCTTCCAAAACGCTCAGCAAGACGTTATTGGCTTCAGGACGCGAGCGGTTGAATTCGTCGTAGACCAGTGTGAAGCCTTCCCGTGCAGCCAGAGTTAAACGGGAATCTACCCACTTGTGGCGCATGTCATCTTCTACCTTCACTACCGAGTGAATGTAGTTATCAACAACGCGCTTGCGGGTGTAACCCGACTGCCCACCGATCAGGTCAGAGGAATTTAGGTCGTCATCACCGTACAGCAACATCATGGGGCGACCCATCAATCCGGCTAGATGCATCGCGATTGTGGTCTTGCCCGTCCCAGCAGGACCCCGAAGATGGACTGCAAAGCCTGATTGCAAGTAACGCAGCGCCCGACGGCAGATGCTATCGGTGAAGGCAGTGTTGACGAATTGACGCGGACGCGCCTGAAGCACAGTTGCCATGAGTAAATAAAGCGCCTTGGCTGCTTAGGGACTGGAAATCGTAACTTCTTCGGGATTGACCATCTGCCGCAGAACGATCAGGATTTCAAAGGGGTCTACGCGCAGCTCTTTGGATCCTTGAGCCAGCAAATCACGGACCAATTCGCGGTTACCGACGACTTGCAGCAAAGACACTTCACTCTCCAGACGGGAAATGAAGTTGTGCACAAATTCTCGGATCTGGGAAGTGGCTACCGGAGTCTGTTGGAGATCTTCGGTTCGGCTCAGGTTTGAGGTGATGGTTATTGGCAGTGAAGACCGGGACAGCTCAGCCATTGATAGCTCTTCGAAACCACTGGTCTCGCTGCTAGCGAATCGGGCGCTGCTGCCGCCATTGCTGTGGCCGTTAGTGGGATGACCATTGCTGGCTCCAACTGTCGGGCTAGTTGCCTCACCCCAAATGCTCTCATGCAAAGCAGTTCGAAAGATTCCCATCTCTTCGCGGAACAGTTGGAAGGCTGCTACCCGGCGCTCGCGATAGAGGACTAGCATTTGCTGGCACTCGTTCAGCATCTGCTGGATCTGCTGGGCTCGCTCTTGACGCTCTTGGGCGCTCATCACCAAGAACGCTTGAGTTTCTTGCTTAAGTTCGCTGACCCGTTCCTGTAAGGCAACGATGAATTGAGCAAAATCCCCCAAACGCTGCTGTTCAACTTGAAGCCGGAAGGCAATGACATCCTGCTGCAATAACTGGTGAAATTGAGCCAGTTGCTGGCTCAACTGCTCAGCCATCTCTGAACGGGTGGAACTGAAGCGAGAAAGCAGTTCAGCCGTTTCAGTTGATAGAGCTGCGTGAAACTGAGCGAGTTGCGCGGCGAGTTGCTCAGCGACCTCGGCACGGTTAGCTGTAAATTGGGCAAGCAAGTCACTAGCTGTGAATGCTAAAGATTCAATAAAAGCACGTCGTTCAGCCGCAGCAGTAGCAGCTTGGGCCAGACGATGCTCCTCAGTTTGTTGTAGAAATGTCTCCACCGTAATAGATCGGCAGCTAGCCTCAGCAGCCCGTTCGACCTGATCCTGAGCGGCATTGGCTAGGAACTCAGCGTGTTCCTGAAGCCGTTGAGCACGGGATGCCTCAAACATCGCCTGAAGTTCTGCCTGTCGCTGTTTGCGGGCTTCTGCCCACTTTTGCGCCAGAGAAGTCATGGCCCTTTACCCCAAATAGTGCATGTAGAGTTACGTCTGTGAGAGTAAAAAGAAAAGAAACGTAGGGGTATTGGTTTATATACCCCTACGCAAAATCTTTTAAGCAGCAGGGGCAGCAGCAGTGGCGGTGAGGCCAACGGCTTCGGCGTACTTCAAGTAGGTTTCGACAGAAGCAACGACAACACGGGCCTCAATAGCCAGTAGTTCGATACCAACTAAAGAAACACGGACCCAAGCATCAACAACAATTCCTTTGTCAAGAATGCGGTCGATAACTTCTGCAAGGCTAGAGGAGGAGTTTACTTTTTCAACAGCCATGATGTCTCCGGAGGATGATTGTAAGGGGCGAGTTAGAACGGGTCGAGTACTGTACGAGCTGCAATTAAGCAGCAGGGGCAGCAGCAGTGGCGGTGAGGCCAACGGCTTCGGCGTACTTCAAGTAGGTTTCGACAGAAGCAACAACAACACGGGCCTCAATAGCCAGTAGTTCGATACCAACTAAAGAAACACGGACCCAAGCATCAACAACAATTCCTTTGTCAAGAATGCGGTCGATAACTTCTGCAAGGCTAGAGGAGGAGTTTACTTTTTCAACAGCCATGATCATCTCCGAAGTATTTGTGAGCTCTGGAACTGAGGTAAATGCACGGTGTCTCGACGTGATATTTAACTCAGTTCTCTAGGTAGCATTCCCCCGGTTTTCTAAGAACTAACGCAATAGCTTAAGATTTTAATTTCGTATTAGTATGCGGATTTTGCCTTAAAAGCATGAATAATCTAGGCCTGCGCCTTCTATAAAAGCTAGTAAGATGCGGCTTGTAAAAGATCAGTTAAGTTAATGCACAGTTAATTAAAAGCAGCTTTAAGTCTTGGAAATTTTCCGGATTTCTACTGTATGACTTGTAGGGTCTTTCCGCTTCACGAGTGCGAGATTTGCCTCTGAGGATATGACGCTAGAAACCCCCCAGAGTTGCAGGAACCCCAGTTGCAGGAATCCTAATTGCAGAAATCCTGGGTGACGTGCCTGCTTCTGACCTGACAGATACAGTCCGAGACAGGCTGGTTAGCACGCCTGAACTGGATTCGAGTATGGCTTGGGCCTGAAGCAAGGATACGAGGACAGGGAACAGACATACAGTAAATAACGAGCCTGATGTTTGAGTTGCCCTGCCATGTCCGTTTCCACAACCTCCAAAAAAACCCCTACCAGAGACCTGCGACCTAGTAGGAGTGACTGGCGGCTCCTGCTCGACATCTGGCCTTATGCTCGCAAAAGCCGACGCCTGCTACTAATCTCTTTGATTCTGTTGGTGCCTCTGTCAGTGGCTGGGGCGATTCAACCATTGCTGGTGCAGAGAGCGATTGATGGTCCGATTAAGAACCATGACCTGGCAGGGCTGAATGGGTTGGCCATACTGTTGGCTGTGACAGTTCTGGTGCAACTGGCGTTTCAGTCGGTGCAGGGCTATTTGGTGCAAAAGGTCGGGCAGCAGATTACCGCCGCCATCCGGGAAGACCTCTTTGCCCATGTCCTATCCCTCTCTTCAAATTTCTTTGACCGTACTCCTGTGGGACGGCTGATCACGCGCTTGACTAGTGACGTGGAGGCGCTAGGCGATGTCTTTGCCACAGGTGCGGTAGGTATCGTATCGGACCTATTTTCGTTGGTTGTAATTGCGATCACAATGTTCAGCCTGCGCTGGGACCTAGCTCTGTTGCTGACGGTGATGCTGTTGCCAGTGACAGGCGTGATCCTTTACTTCCAGCAGCAGTACCGCAAAGCCAACTACAAAGCACGGGAGGAACTGTCCACGCTGAACTCGGTGCTTCAGGAAAATATTTTGGGCGTCGGAGTGGTACAGATCTTCCGCCGAGAACGCTTCAATGCTCGCCAGTTTCATCAAATCAATGAGCGCTATGTCCGGGAAGTTGATAAGACAATTTTTCACGACTCAGCGGTGTCAGCCACCTTGGAGTGGGTTGGGCTGGCTGCTATTGCTGGGGTGCTGTGGGTAGGCGGACTACAGGTCATTAACGGCAACGCCTCGGGCACTGTAGGTGGCTTGACCTTCGGCACGCTCTCAGCCTTTGTCCTGTTCTCGCAGCGTCTGTTTAACCCACTGCGCCAGCTTGCGGAGAAGTTCACGACTATCCAGGCAGGCTTCACTGCCGTTGAGCGGATCAATGGCATTCTGCATGAACCGATTGAGATCCGGGACCCGGAGAGACCTCGCTCATTGCCTGCGGAGGGTCGAGGTGAGATTCGGTTTGAGCATGTTTGGTTCGCTTATAAGGATGAAGACTACATCTTGAAGGATCTAGACTTCACGATCCGTCCTGGCGAGAAGGTTGCTCTAGTCGGACCAACGGGGGCTGGCAAGAGCTCAATTATTCGTTTACTGGGACGCCTCTACGAAGCCACTAAGGGCCGTGTACTAATCGATGGCGTTGATGTGCGCGACATTACTCAGACCGAGCTACGCAGCCATGTTGGTGTAATTCTCCAGGATGGCTTTTTGTTCACGGGTGACATTAAAGACAACATTGCCTTGGGCGAACCTTACTCCCTAGAAGAAGTGCAGGCAGCCGCTCAGCGCATGAACGTAGACGGCTTTATTCGTCGTCTGCCTAATGGTTACCTCACACCTGTGCGAGAGCGAGGCAGTAACCTCTCGGGCGGGCAGAAGCAATTGCTGGCCTTCGCCCGCGCTGCAGTTCGTAACCCTCGGATTCTAGTGCTAGATGAGGCAACAGCAAGCCTCGATGTTGGTACTGAGGTTCTGGTGCAAGAGGCGCTAGAAAAACTGCTGGAGGGCCGCACGGCTATTATCATTGCCCACCGTCTCTCTACAATTCGCAACGTCGATCGGATTTTAGTACTCAAGCAAGGGCAATTAGCCGAATCGGGCAATCATCGAGAGTTGTTAGAGAAGGGCGGCCTTTATGCCAGCCTTTATAAATTGCAAATGTTAGGTCAGTAGTGAAGGTATTGTTTCGTTTGGGGTTTAAGGATGGGCTAAGTTCTTGAGCAGGTAATTCTTGGATGGGTAATTCTTCTAGCGCGGCTACTCAACTCGTGTGGCGTAGCCTCCTCAGCTCTTGACGATCCAGGTGAGGCGAGTCAACTATGGGGACATGCAAGCTGAAGAACTGTTAAGACGGTATGCGGCAGGAGAGCGGAACTTCCGAAGTGCTGACCTCTCTGGTGCAGAACTCAGCGCAACCGACCTCAGTGGCGCTTACTTGAGCGAAGCCAATTTGAGGGGAGCCTTTTTAACTGAAGCCAATCTGGCCGGTGTCAATTTGAGCAAGGCAGACCTAAGCGGTGCCGATCTGGGCAACGCTTGTTTGAGCAGTGCCAATCTGACTGGAGCCTGTCTGAGCGAGGTTTACCTGGGCCGAGCACGCCTAAACCAGGCTAAATTAACCGAAGTCTCTTTGAGCCGCGCCTATGGCTGTAGCGCCAACTTAGCGGGAGCGTACCTAATGGGCGCAGACTTAACCGACACCGATTTTAGCAGTGCTGACCTGAGCGATGCCTATCTTAGTGGCGCAGGTCTAGCTGGCGCTAATCTTCGCCGAGCCGACCTGAGTCGGGCAAAGCTCAGTGGTGCCAGCCTGAGCGAGGCCAATTTGAGTGAAGCTCGCTTGGCTGGTGCTGACTTGAGCGAGGCATATCTTGGTGGCGCTGACCTCAGTGGTGCTGACCTGAGCAATACTAATTTGAGCGGCGCTTGCCTGAGCGGCACGATCATGCCGGACGGAACCATTCATTGGTAATCCAACTGAGTTTGAGCTAGCTCCTCACCACCTTAACCGCCCATCAGCCGCCCATCAGCTGCAGGAGAAGTCGAAGGCTAGAAGATGAGCAGTTACGAACTAGTTCAGATTTCTCCTGACACCATTGCGGCTAGCATCCCTGAAGTTTTCAAAACTCAAGCCAAAATTCTTGGCGGGTTTGTTGCCGTCCTATGGGTTTTAGAAATCGTTGACTCACTGCTGTTGCGAGGAGCGCTTAACCGCTATGGCATTCGGCCCCGCCGAGTAGTTGGTCTACGGGGAATTTTGTTTGCCCCTTTTTTGCATGGCGATTTAGGTCACCTAGCAGCCAACACGCCCCCTCTACTGGTTTTGGGCTGGTTCATCATGCTGCGGGACTTGAACGACTTCTGGATTGCCACACCTGTTGTCTGGTTAGTGAGCGGCCTAGGTGTTTGGCTATTGGGAGCATCTAACTCCAATCACATCGGCGCGAGTGGTCTGGTGTTTGGCTATTTGGGATTTTTGCTGTTGCGCGGTTATTTTGAGCAGAGCCCATTAGCAATTGCTTTTGCAGTGGCCGCAGGTTTGCTTTACGGTAGTTTGATTTGGGGTGTCTTGCCCAATCAACGGGGAAAGTCGTGGCAGGGCCATCTATTTGGCTTTATCGGCGGAGGTCTAGCTGCTCGTTTTTTACCCGAGTTACAGCAGTATTTTGCACGATTTCTATAGTTTTTTGGGTTCTAAAACTATTGAGGTTTTATACAGATAGACTAGTTTCCTGAAATCGATAGCCCTGGGGTCATTGTTACGCCGAACCAACCCTGTCTCGACCATGTGCTTCCAGTAAGTTAGTCATGTCTGGGCCAGCAGGAATAATGCCGCTCGGATTGAGGGGAAATAAGTTGCCGTAGTAGTCTTTCTTGACACTCTCCAAATCGCAGGTATTAGCAACGCCCGGAAGCTGATAGAGGTCGCGCAGATAAGCACCCAAGTGTTGATAGTCTTGAATTCTGCGGCGGTTGCATTTGAAGAGGCCGTAATAAGCGCTATCGAAGCGGAACAAAGTGGTGAACAGACGCACATCCGCAAGTGTGACTTGCTCCCCGCACAGGTATCGATTAGTGGCTAGAGCAGCATCAATTGCATCAAGAGTCGTGAACAACTCAGTGCAAGCTTGGTCATATGCTTCCTGAGTTTGGGCGAAACCACAACGATAAACACCGTTATTGACAGCGTGGTAGATCTTTTCGTTCCATTGGTCAATCTTTTCCCGCAGAGCCTCGGGGTATAGATCAAGATCGGGGTGCTTAGCAACCTCATTGAAGGCCGAGTTCAGAATCACGATAATCTCGGCACTCTCGTTATTGACAATGGTTTTGGTCTGTTTGTCCCAGAGCACAGGAACCGTGGAGCGCCCGTTGTAACCTGGTGCCGCCAACTGGTACAACTCAGCGAGGCTGCGACAACCTTCTTCTTCGTGGTTCCAGATCCACCCCCCTTCTAGTGGAGAGGGCGAGACGATAGAAACGTCAATTGCCTCTTCAAGCCCTTTGAGGGCCCGCACAACCAGGGTTCGATGCGCCCAGGGGCAACTGAGCCCAACATAGAGGGTATAGCGCCCCGTTGTGGCTGGGTAAGGGCTGATTGCCTCAGTGCCAATAACCTGCCTGAATTGGCTACTGGGGCGAATGTACTCGCCCGTTTGATTGCGCGGCGCCAGTTTCGACATCATTAGATGCCAGAGCGTTGTCCAGACAAATTTGCCGAGCCGAATAATAACCTTTGAAGGCAGCGTGCCTTTTCTCTTGGGTTCAGGCGACTGGGACTTCAAGCTCCCAAGATTTTCGTCTTTCGAAGCAAGTGTGGGCTGCGGCATGGCACCAGTGCACTAGGACTAGGGATTAAGCAGCTAAGACGCGAAGTTTAGTCTCCTAGCCGACTAGAAGTAATCTCTGGCATCTTAGCTACTTTCTCAATTGTGGCATACAAGCGATTTTGTCTAGTACAATGACTCGAACTAAATTTTTAGCTAAATAATCAATTGAGGTATTTAGAGCAGAGTTTTCGAAGTTGAATTAATAACGTTCTCAATGATTCAATACTCTAAAAGAGATCCTGAGCCTCAGATTGTGAATCTCTTTTTGATCAGCCTTGAGCTGGCCCAAGATCAATATATGAATCACGTTTAGACAGAATTTAGAGTTTGCCTTTCAGACGAGAAACGTGGGTTTCTGTGAGCATGAGAGAACTCTCCCTAAACGAGGGTTCTCTCATGCATAAACTCTCTGAATATCATCTCAGTCGAGGTTTGTCCAAGACCTTTCATCGAGTTCTGGTGCTCGAAAGATCAGGCCAACGGAGGTAAGACAGCCGAACTCTTGGTGCAATTCTTTATGCAGAGACAAGAGCAGCTTCTCACAGAAGCTCATGCGTCCATTGGGTAGTACGGCAAAATGCACTTCTGACTGCCATCCTAATTCTTCAAGCCGGGCAACTAGCTCACCTCGAAGGCTAATCCATGCTGTCCATACTGCTTCGTTATCAGGATGTTCGGGGTCAAAGAGAATGGCTTCCATACGCAAAGCAAAAATGATTACTTCTTTAAAGTTCCCCAGTTCTCCTCTAATACAGAGGTTAGATGTTTCAGCTGAGTTTATAGAATTGCTTCTCAAAAAAGCAGCGAGGGCTCAGTTCTGATACTTTCCTTAAAACTGAAGAGACTTCCAGTGCTCAGGAAACCCAAACTCTCGCTCGGGCAGCACTTCCCAAACCTGAGTCATGAGAGCTTCGTACCTTTGGGCGTCAAAAGAGTCGAGGTCACCCTGGAGCCACTCGAACTCAAGGCTCTTGCCAGCACAGTCACAGTAGAGGAGTGGAGGGGCCTCTCCTCCCTTGACAGCATGCTCGACCGAAAGCGTCGAACTTCTTCTGCGATACGGCTTGGGCAGTCTAGCCTTGTAAGTCTCATCTGGCTCCCAATCGGGCCAATTTTCCTGATCTGGCGTAAAGAAGTCCAAAGTCAGGTTCAATCTCTCGTTGGGGCTGTGAAGTTGTAAGGCGACAGTAATTTCATCCAGGAAGATGCCGCTGTTGCCCTGGCTGTCTGTGTCTGGATCCGCAAAGGTGTTGCCTCTACTTCTAGCTTCCTCGATTCGGAGCTCGACCGAGGCGACAGGCGTACATTCGTAGAGCACTGGTCCCAGAATGGCTTGCATCCCTGTGGCAGCTCCGATGTAGGGCAACCAGTGCTGGAAGTAAGCCTCAATGGCAACTCTGGGTTCTTGATCGATTTCGGCCATGCGCTTGAGATCTCTAAGGGGGTATACCTCTAGTTTGACCATGAGTCCGCTTCCTATGACGCAGAGACCTCTAGCCTTTTGCAGAAGAGCTATTTAATGCCTATGAGGTCTTCGTTCCTTTCGTGCACGCTCAGTGCGATGTAGCCTTGGCCCGGTTGCCGCAGATAGCCATACTGCACCAGCGGCGGGCGTGGCTTTTGGTTCGGTCGTGGAACCAGAATGTGCAGTTTGCCCCTTCGCAGCAGCGCAAGAGAGTTATTTGACCCAAGCCAGTAAAAGCCAAACAGCCCGGATCTGTTGATGTTGGCTCCGGATCCTATTTGAACAAATCTCGCTGGTTTGCGTAGGCTACCTCGTAGCTGCCCAACATTAAGCGAAGCCCATCAACTCCAAGCAACTCCGTTGAAACTCCTGCAAAACGTTCTCCTAACCGCAGTTACCGCAATTGCATTGGGCTGGTCCTGTGGCGTCTTGTCTACCTATCTGCCGCCCAGCGTCCCAACTCAGCAAACTCAATAGGCCAGCAAACTCAATAGGTTAGCAATGAGGTCAAGGCTTCGATTCAAGGTTATGCCCTTGAGATCATGCCCCTCTGCTGATCACAACCCACACCACCCCTGCTGCGACTAGCGGCACACTAAGGTTGTCTGTTCCATGAGGGGAGACAGCCTCAACTAGGGTTGCGGCACTCGCCCCCAACAGCGCAGCCAATAGCACTCGCCCCGTTTCTACAGGGATGGCCAGTGGGCAGAGGGCTGAGCCGGGTAACGCCAACAGTACCCAGGCCATAGCCACGGCACTGGAGATGAACATTGCTGCTGAGCCCTCCCAGGACCGTTCGCTTTGGCCGACCTGGTAGCGATGTCGCCCATAACTCCTGCCAATCAATGCAGCTAAGGCATCGCCCCAAGTCATCGCCATCACGCCAGCAGTTGCAATGGGTGCCTGGTCTATAGGACCTGCGGGTCGCCATAGTAGGCCAAACAGCAGAGTGACAGATAAAGCAAAATAGACCGTGCCAGGAGAACTGTCCTCGGAGTCCATGGCGCTAATCAGCCGGTAGCGGTAGAAGAGATAGTTAAGGCCAATAAATGTGGCGAAGGGCAAAATGCCAAGCTGCCAATGTTGAAATAGGGCTAGTACGCCGAAAACCCACATACCCGCTCCGATGTGAATGATCTTGCGCGTGAACCTCGGTTGAAGACCAACCAGTTTGCGTAGAAGCTCTCCAACTGCGAGCAGGGCAGCAGAGTAAATGTAGGAGGCAGCAAGCCCGAACCAATCGCTGGCCATCATCTCCTAGACATTAATCTGGACATCAATCCAAACACCAATAATGTTTCAGCTCTGTTGTAAGGGCTAGGGTTTTGCATCTCGTCTACTTTTGCATCTCGCCTACTAAGGACAAAGTCTCTATGCAAGTACTAAGATGCACTATCTCCGTTGCTCTCCAAGCGCTCCACCCGTTCCCTTAAATCAGCCACGTTGCCCAATAGCAAGCGGGCAATCTCCTGCAAATCCCCCGTCTGCTCAGCTTGCGTCCTTATGGCGTCAGCCAGCCGTTCTGATTCTTTCGCCTGAATTTCGACTGTAAGCTTGAGTTCTCCGATCTGACTTGACTGCTGCTGCAACCGTCTTTCGTGAATTAGGGCAACCCTGATTAGCTCAGTGACTACGGTCATGGCCTGCTCTATGCTTCGATCAGGGCTGTTCGTCATACCTTAATTTCCTACCACTACGAAAATCCCTAACCCTTGCAAAACTGGGTGATATCAGTTTTTTAGTGCTGCGGAGAAGTGTACACCAATGCCTTTTCTATTGACTACTGCATCAACTTGATGAGGTTTCTTGATGCTATCCGCATTGCTGAAGAAGTTCTGCAATTAGACCTGTCCAACCCGTTTGGTGACTTGCCCCTAATCCGGTACCGTTGTCTCCATGAAAGTACTCATGGAAGAGAATTAAGTTCTGCCAGTGGGGGTCCGTTTGAAACAACTGATTACCGCCATAAACAGGTCTAAATCCTGACGGATTTTGTAGAAAGATGCGCGAGAGCCGGTGAGCCAGTTCTGTTGCAACCTCTAAAAGCGTCATCATTTGACCTGAGCCAGTTGGGCACTCCACCTTGTAGTCATCGCCGAAATATTGGTGGAATGTATGCAGCGATTCGATGATTAAGTAGTTAATTGGAAACCAAATGGGACCTCGCCAGTTAGAATTGCCACCAAACAAGGCGGTGCTAGATTCGGCAGGTTCGTAATCAACTCGATACTCCTGTCCATCTACGTTCAAGATGTAGGGATGCTCAGCGTGGAATTTGGAGACAGCACGGATGCCATAGGGACTGAGAAATTCTGCTTCGTCCAGCATCCGACTTAGAATACGGGGAAATTTTTCTCGGTCAAGAATTGCCAGAAGCCTACGCTCAGCCACACCTTCACGCTGCATACAAGCAATTCCACTCGTGAGGTCATGTCGATTTTGGATAAACCACTCGGTTCGTTGCCGGAACCCTGAAAGTTTTTCCAGCATCTCAGGTTCCATAATGCCAACAGCGAATAAAGGAATTAGCCCGACGATTGACCGTACCTTTACCAAACAGTGTTTGCCATCAGGAAAGTTCATGGCGTCGTAATAAAATCCGTCGTCTTCATCCCAAAGGGTAAGCGCATCTTTACCAATGCCATCCATAGCACTGGCAATGCGCAGAAAATGTTCGAAGAATTTACTGGCAATGTCCTCGTATACTGAATCTGCTTCTGCTAACTCCACAGCAATTGTCAGCATATTCATGCAGTACATCGCCATCCAACTCGTGGCATCTGCCTGCTCCAGGTAACCACCCCTTGGCAGTGGTGAGCTGCGATCGAACACACCGATGTTATCCAGTCCTAAAAAGCCGCCTTGGAAGATATTTTTGCCGCCAACATCTTTGCGATTTACCCACCAGGTAAAGTTGAGCAGCAGTTTTTGAAACACCCGTTCCAAAAACTTGCGATCGCTGCGACCGTACATTTTTTGCTCCATCTTGTAAACGCGCCAAGCGGCCCATGCTTGCACAGGTGGATTGACATCGCTCAATGCCCATTCATAGGCTGGCAATTGCCCATTAGGATGCATGTACCATTCCCGTGTGAGCCGTTGGAGTTGGCGTTTGGCAAAGTCTGGATCAATCATTGCCAAGGGAATGAGATGAAAGGCAAGATCCCAGGCAGCAAACCAGGGGTATTCCCACTTATCAGGCATAGAGAGAATGTCATCGTTGAAGATGTGCAGCCAGTCGGAGTTCCTACCGTTCTGACGCGGCTCCGGCGGTGGTGGACCGGTAGGATCACCATTGAGCCAATCTTCTACTACGTAATAGTAAAACTGTTTGTTCCACAACATGCCTGCAAAAGCCTGTCGTTGAACATTGCGCATATCTTCTGATAGCGGAAAAGGAGTAATACGGTGATAAAATTCGTCTGCTTCGCGCTGGCGCAATTGTAAAGTTGCATCAAACTCATCACCAAACGGATCGCTTAGATCAGAAGCATCGCTGAGTCTCAAGCGCACCGTTTTAGTCTCATAGGCAGCGATGGTCAAAACATAGTGCGGAGAAACTTTCGTGCCAGTTTGCTCCGGATTCACCGCTGTTTTCTGCCCTTGGACTAAATAATCGTTAATTCCATCCTTGGCATAGTTAGAGACACTGCTAGTACCAAACAAGCGTTCACAATTCGTTTCATTTTCTGTGAACAGCAAGGGCATATCAACCTGCATTTCTGCATTTTGGCAATACAGCCAACGGGTACCCAAAGTGGGATGATAAGCTTCAATCATCTGAGACTGAGTGTCTGTTTTTGAAACTTTCAGAAGCGGTTTCTCTGGCTCAAATCTCCACGACCAAATGTTGCGGAACCAGAGAGTTGGCAGTAAATGCAGAGTTTTTGCTTCGTCCCCCCGGTTAACAATATTGATCTGAATCAGAATATCTTCTGGAGAACCTTTGGCATATTCAACAAAGACATCAAAATAGCGATCTTGATCGAACACGCCCGTGTCCATCAGTTCAAACTCCGGTTCCTGTTTGCCTCTACGGCAATTCTCCTCTAGCAGTTGGGCATAAGGGAATGATTGGTGTGGATACTTATACAGATATTTCATGTAGGAGTGGGTGGGTGTGTTGTCCAGGTAGAAGTAATATTCTTTGACATCCTCCCCGTGATTTCCCTCACTCCCTGTTAGACCAAATAGCCGCTCTTTAAGAATCGGATCTTCACCATTCCAAAGAGCGATTGCAAAACACAAGCGTTGATGAGTATCGGAGATGCCAGCAATGCCATCCTCACCCCAACGATAAGCACGAGAACGGGCATGATCGTGGGGAAAGAAATCCCAGGCAGAACCATCAGGGCTGTAATCTTCGCGCACAGTCCCCCACTGCCGCTCACTGAGGTAGGGTCCCCAGCGCTTCCAGTAGGCAACGCGGTTGAGATCTTCCTGTAGCCTTACTTCTTCTGGAGTCATCGTTTCCCCTCTATAGTTGGCTAATTACAGGACTGGCTTAACTTCGTTATGGCTCCATGTCTCCACTGTTTGCTGTAAGCCCTCCCGGTAGCTGGTATAGCGAGGGCTCCAGCCCAATTGTTGCCGGATTAGATCACTGTTCACGTGGGTTGAGAGCTTGAGCAACTCCACTTGTTGAGGTGTGACAACCAGCACAAGCGCCAAAGGGGTCAGCCATAGGGGAATGTGGCTAGGTCGTTTTCTGCCTAGCGTGAAGGCGAATTGATCGATGAAATTAGTGAAGGAGACCGGGGTACCATCCACAACATTAAACACCATACCGATGGGTTGCTGTTTTGCCACTTGCGCCAAGGCTTGAGCCGCATCTTCAAAGTGCAACCAATTCCCCAGATTGCTGACTGGGCCTGCAAAATAGGGGCGACCCAATTTGAACGATTTTATGTACAGCTTTAAGTCTTCAGATTGGGGACCATACAGGTATCCTAATCTCAATACACAGGTTGGCATTGAGCTTTGGGCAACTTGATTTTCAGCCGCAATCGCCGCTTTAAAAATCGGGTCATCGCCCGGTACAATCAGCGGTGAGTTTTCTGTTGCACTCGCTGTGTTGCCATACAGAAAGGCATAGCTAGCGTGAATCAGCAGCTTGATATCTGTGTCTTTTATCGCTTCTAGCAGAGCAGAAGTTGTGGCTGAAAGAGTTTTGTCAAATCCTTTCCAATCCTGCCCGTCACTCAGCAGCGTATTGGCGAACTGTGGCGTCAGGTTTAAAATTACCTCTGCTTTGGCAAGCCGGATGGCCTCCTTAAGTTCAGCAGCATTGGTCAGGTCGGTTTCTACGGCAAGTCCGCCGTTGGAACGCACAGTTGTTGCGCCATCTTTGCTCTTTACTAGTCCAGTGACCTGGTAGCCAAGCGCGACCAACTGCCGAACGGTTTCTTGCCCAAGTTCAGTATCGGCACCTGCAATTACAGCGCTTGGCATTGTGTCTAGCCTGAAATTTTACAATGTTTCCTCTACATCTCTACTACGCTGACTTGCTTCGAAGCGACCCTCTATTGATAGAAAGAGTGATTTGCTTAGAAGATTCATTGCCTAAGCTGGCTCTATAGCAGAGTGCAAATTCAGCTCTAAGGTCTACTTTGATACCCTCATACCCCATCCCGATGCCTGTTAATTCTTTGCACATTACGAGCTGTCCTGCCCCTGTTGTTTTCAACTAGCTCAAATGCGACTGCTGTACCTGCTTGTAGGGTGCGATAGCCTTCACCGGGAATGGCAGTGAAATTGAAAAAAATAGCTTCGCCGCTCCCGTCTATGACAATCATGCCGCTACCTGCTTTGAGATCAAACCAGCGCACTACACCCTGAGCTACGGGCAACCCACTTTCACCTAGAGGAGGCACACCGTCAACCCAGGCTTGCTGCGGGATTCGTATTTGTTTAACAGCGGGTGTATTGTATGCTTCGTAGTCATAATCTGAGCGAGTCTCGAGAATGGCCCGCAGGTCGTGTCGTAGTTCCTCAATCGTCGGTCGTCCCACGAAGAACCAACCATTGTAGACTTTGTCAATCGTCAGGTCAGGACGCAGTACAAAGGTGTAAGGTTGAGCACGAAAAGCATACTCACCCTCAGTTTCATCCAGAATATTGATTTGCTTAATTAGTTCTCGCTGCTCATCACACAGAAATTGCCATTGGGCTCCCAAACCTGCTCGAAATGCTGCTTGAACCAGGGGCGGGTCAACGCCAATCGTGACTAGCTTGCTATAGTTGACGGCCAATTCATTTTGGAATTGAACCAATTGGGAGAACTGCTGACGGTCGCGAGGACAGAAGAAACCTCGGTAAAAAACGACAATCAGCGGGTAGCCATCTAGAAACTCTAGATATCGGTCCATTAAGCTAGGTTGAGTGAAGCTCGAAAGCTTTACTAACTCATTCTCGTGAGTTCTTAACTCAACGTCAGGAAAGCGATCGCCTACCTGTAAATTAGTTGTCATCGCCAAAAGCTCCTTACATATTGGGACAACCTGGCATATCGTCGCCAATCAGTAACCGGGCTAGGCTAGGTAATGCCTCCCCGTAGGTGGGATGAATGTGGACCGATTGCTCTAACAATTGCCAAGTCGCTCCTGCTTCCATCAGGGACAGAAATACATGCACTAGCTCGGCGGTTTCATACCCTACCAACGTTGCTCCCAGAATTTTGTCTGTATCGCTATCGATGACCATACGATAGAAACCCAGGTCATGTCCCCATTCAATGGCACGAGCAATCTGGCTCATGGGTAAGGTGACAGCACGAGCGTTCATCCCTTTTTCCTGAGCTTGTTCTATGGTCATTCCCACACGTCCAACCTGAGGTTCTGTGTAAACGGCATAGCCAAGCACACGATCATGACGCGTCCGCTTCTCACCACACAGAATTGCTTTTAGGCGACGATAATCTTCCCAGGAAACATGCGTAAAGGCAGGCTGTTTAGCCGCATCGCCAATTGCATAAACACCAGAACAGGTCGTGTGAAACTGGTCGTTGATTTTGACAAACCCTTGGGCATCTAGCTCAATTCCACTGGCTGCTACCTTGAGTGCGCCTGTGTTCGGTTTTCGTCCAATTACAACCAGTAGAGCTTCTCCCTGAAGTTGCTCTCCATTGCTCAGACTCAGCGTGAATAAGTCATTCTCGTGTGCGACCTGCTCAACGTTGACGTCAAAGTGGAGCTGAATACCATCCTGCTTCAGTGCTTCCGCTAAGACCTCGCTCACCTCAGGTTCTTCCTGACCTAAAACGCGATTGCCACGCACAATCAAGTGGGTTTGACTACCTAAGCGAGCCAGCCCCTGTCCCAATTCCAAGCCGATATAGCCGGCTCCAATCACCAATAAGCGCGGCGGTAATGCTTTTAAGTCAAAGAAGTTGCGGTTGGTCAGGTAGGGTGTCCCTGCAAGGCCGGGAATATCAGGAATCAAGGATGACGTGCCGGTGTTGATTACAACTAAGGGCGACTGAACTGTGACATCGCCGCCCTTAACTGTACGTTCTCCGATAAACGAGGCTTCAGCACAAACGACTTTGACCCCAGCGCCATCCAGCCGTTTACGAGCACCCTGGTTAAAGCGATCACGGATCCCTCGTACCCGCTCCATGACAGCAGGGAAGTCAACTTCAACTGTGTTATGGATACCTAACTTTTTCGCTTGGCGGGCACGGCCTGCGGCGTGAGCCGCTGCCAAAAAAGCCTTGGAAGGAGTGCAGCCGTAGTTGATACAGCTGCCGCCCAAAGCATCCCGTTCAAACAGGACAACGTTTCGCCCCTCCTTAGCGAAATCAGCCGCTAACGGAATACCTCCCTGGCCGCTGCCAATCACGATTACATCTGCTGTTTCCATCAATATTGTTCTCCTTGGGATCGCAGCGCTTTTTTAAGGCTCTCATGTTTAAACTAGAGAACCTTGAAAGAAAGCTGAGTGAGAGATTAATCTTTCTGCCATTAAATCACCCACTTACGCATTTACCGTAAATTTGGTTCTCAAGCGAAGCTTCTTTGTCCTTTGAATTGGCTGAAACTCGGCATGGAATCTACACGAAACTGATCAGTCTAACCGAGTTGATTACTCATCTAGAAAGTGGAGTCACAATTGTGAATGCCCTTTCTGGATCTAGACAACGTCAACGCTGACCGTAGATTTAGGTAGGCTTAGGCTGAGACTGTAGCGATTACCTGGGTTCCTTGTCCTGGTGAACTGGTGATCATTAGCTGTCCGCCAATGCGTTCAACCCGCTCTTGCATGCTAATTAGCCCAAAGCAATCCTGTCTAGGTAGGGCGAGTTCCAGCCCCTTACCATCATCTTGAATGCAAAGGCGGACCTGATCAGCGGCGAAGCTCAACTCCACGCTGAGCCTGCTGGCTTGAGCATGTTTGAGAACATTAGACATCGCTTCTTGGCCAATGCGCAGCAGCTCGACCTCAAGGTCAGGAGCTAGAGGACGCGAGTTTCCCTGCACACAAAATTCAGCCCCGATTAGTCCATCTGAGGTGATCTGCTTGAGACAGCGTTGAAGCGCATCGGCCAAGTTACTGCCCTCCAAAACCCCTGGTCGCAGAGCGCGAACTGAACGACGAGCCTCAGCTAATCCTGCCCGAGCAAAATCTCCTGCCCGACCAATATGAACCTGAGCAGCCTGGGGTTGCTCCTCCACAATTTGCTTGGCGGCCTCTAGCTGGAGAATAATGCTGGTTAGAGTTTGCGCTAGAGTATCGTGGATTTCGCGAGCCATCCGGTTCCGTTCCTCTAGAACAGAGGCCAAAATCGAAGCTTCCTCAGCCTGTTTACGCTCGGTGATATCCTGCCCAATTCCAATACTGACACCATTACTTAATGGGATATTGGCCCAGGTAATGTTTAAGTAGTCGCCAGAACGGGCTTTGATTCTAAGGTCCAGCCACTTCCCAGTCGCACCGACCATATGCTCTAAATTTTGCTGACTTTGGTCTGGATCCAGATAACATTCTGCCAACCAATCAATGCTCTCTAGTTCGACTTGGGACCAACCCAAACACCGCTCCAGTTCTCGATTGATGAATAGAATCCGACCGTCTGCATCGTAAAGAGTGATCATCACCGGAATGTGATCAACAATCGTTTGCAGAAGCTCTTTTTGCTGCTGTAATGCTTCGGTGCGTTCAGCAACCTGTTGCTCCAAAGTGCGACTGTAATCTGCTAACTGTCGATGGGAAAGCTTGAGATTTTCCCAAAGCTGATAGCCGCTGCTCAGACTGGCAGCGGTGACTAGGGCAAGGCTCGGCGGAATGACAATCAACCACCAGCCTGCCAAAAACAGCAAATAGGCAACCCCAAACAGTACACCGCCACCCAGCAAGACAGCAATTGCTGTTCTTCGAGGCGATTGAAACCGCCATCCCCAAACGGCTCCAATGGCCGACCAGAGCAAAATCCATAAACCTTCTAATGGCTCAGACCAAGTGCGAAGTAAGGGACGTCCCTCAATGGCTGCACTCAATAATTGGCTGATCAACTGAGCATGAACCTCGACACCGGCCGAGGCAGTATCTGGGCTAACTGTAAAGGAGGTGTAGAAGCGGTCATTGACGCTCTCCGCCGTTGAACCAATTAAGACAATGCGATCCCGCACTAAATTGGCTGGCATCTGGCCTTGCAGAACTTCTGTCATGGAGATCGAGTGGAACCCGTGCCGCAGCCTGCGGAAGTTTGACAAGATCTGATAGCCACCAGCATCGGTCTGGCTATATCCTCCGTCATTCAGCTGTAACGGCGTAAACACAGCCTTTCCCAAGCGAAATTGGCTCTTATCCAGATTGATATCCTGGGGCGTAATGCCTGCTGAAGTAAGATAGGTAAAGGCTAATTTGGCTCCAAAACTGAGAATAACTTGATTGTTTTCAGTTCTTAAATACAGTAAATTACGACGAAGCCGACCATCGATATCCAGAACAAAATCGCTGGCGCTTACCTGGCCACGCTGTCTCAATATGGCGGGTCCTTCTATTGTGTTGCCTTCAGCACTGCTGACGACTTTCTCGATACCAATCAAGTTTTTGGTAGAAGCAAAAATCCTGAGCAATTCTTGATGACCAGGCTCTACGGGCATATTCCGAAATAGGTCGAAACCAATTGCCCTAGGCTGCTGTTGTTTGATTAAACTGATCAAGCGAGCCAGAACCGCATCTGACATTGGCCACCGTCCCAAACGCTTGATATCCGGCTCATCAATCGTGACAATGACAATTCGAGGGTCAGCAGCTTCCAGCGGACGCAGGCGAAAAAGTTGATCCAGCGCCACCAATTCCAACAATTGCAATGATCCTGCTAAACGTAGAGCAACTAATGCACCAGCAACAGCAGGGGCGACGATCAAGGCCCCACGCCACTGGTGAATGCGCTGTTTTACAGTTGCCCACATATCAGGGTTGGAATTGGGACTTTAGCTCTAGACTCTATTCGCTGCTGGTCACCTCAAGTCCACCTGATTCTAGGAGATCCCGCCAAGCTTGCCTTAAACCTAGATCATTGGGCTGAGAACGCTGTAGCTCCAATAGGATAGAAGACGTTTCGTACCAAATACCGGCCTCTCGATACAGCGAAACCCGCTCTCTGGGCGTTGCCTGCTCAATCTGACGCAAACGCACTGGATCGAGCCCAATTCGCTGAATTCTCCCTGACGTAAATGCGTCCTGGAACCGGTTGTTGGCAGTGCAAACCAGACTGAAAACCCAGATGTAATGTTTGCCAATCTCTAGGGGAGAAGTCGTCGGTGGCAAACTGACCGTGATGATACCAGGAGTGTTAGTCAAGGCAATAGTGGTGCGATAGACGCCACTGCCGTTGCGATTGCTTAAGCTAAACTCCGCAGTTTGGGCCCTGGTTTGGGGAACGTAAACCAGGAAGGTTGGACGCTCGGCTAAAGTTAAGCCTGGTTGGTTTGCGGGGCTTAAGGCGATCAGAGCTTGACCCGAATCTGGATCCTGCGGACAGGTATTGCTACCGCGCTGACCACCAGGCGCAGTGCTACTAGGATTGGGCGGTGGCGGTGGCAGGGGGGATTGTTTACGATTCTGAGTCTTAACTCTTGAAAAGTTGCCCTGGAGATTGGGCGGCAATTGAGTGTTCTTTGCCAGAAGGCCAGGAGCGAGGGCAAGTTCTAAAACCAGAGCCACTAGCAGGGATGCACCAGATAGTCGAGATTTTATCCGAGTCATAGGTCACTAGTTTCTTCCCAACTTCTATAAAACGCAGTTTTTAAAGGATGCCAATTCGTCAACTGCAAACATTTGTGGTGCGAAGACTTCACTCTACCGCATCACTCTAAAGAGATCCCTACGATGAGGCAGGTTGCTCTGCCCAGGTTGCTTTTCTGTTTTGCTGGGCACCTTGAGTGGGCGTTCACGGCCCACATTTTCTGTCCGCGTTTACTGTCGCGCGATTGCTGGTACGCATCCACGGCACCCGGTTACTGATACGCGGTTGCTGGCCTTAGCCATTTAAAAGCTCACAGCCAATTGCCCAGAAGAATGAACGGTGCCCAGTAATAGGGATGCGCATATTCATCCTGCTTCAGTAGGGTCAGTTGGGCGCGACGCAAAGCCTCAGCTTTATTCACGCTCAGCTTGCCTAGCTCTCGGTAAAACTCGACCATTAAGGCAGAAGTAGAGCGGTCATTGACTGACCACAAGGTTGCCAGGGTACTGCGGGCTCCAGAGCGTACTGCCACACCCGCCATACCGAGTGTGGCCCGTTTATCACCAGCAGCAGTTTGACAAGCGCTGAGAACTAGCAATTCAATTGGATTGAGTTCAGCTTGTTCTCTAGATCGCAGTAACTGATCCAGTTGTTTAACATTAATTCGACCGTCCCAAGTCAGGATGAACGTCTCCTCCGCGTTGGAACTAAACTGACCGTGGGTTGCTAAATGAACAATGGGAAATGGCGCTGAATCCACCCGACTTTCCAGAGCTGCGCTGGTAAATGTCTGATCTAACAGGACTTGCGCAGGTAGCTCAGCTCTAATTTCATTGATTTCGGCAGTGACATTGGGTAGGGCAGAAAAGCCCTGCCGCGCTTGACTCACTCCTGCCAATAAACCTCTCAATTGCTGAGGTTTGAGCGGTTGGGGTTGGAGCAGTTGTAGCCCTGGCGTCAGAACTACGCTGTACTTCTCGATCAGATATTGCTGACCGTCGTGGAGTGCTGCCATCGGCAGATTTTGCAGAGCCCCATCCAAGACAAATACCAGCGTAGTAACATCACTGCTGGCTAGTTTGGCCTCAGCAGGTCGCAGCAGCCAGTCATACACCTGCTGCGCAAGGGGCAACCGTTCTTCCAAGAAGGAATTAGGTGCAAGGGAGCGTAACATTTGGTCGAGAACCCGCTCAAGTTCCGCTTGAGGCAGAGGGGCTTCATAGTAGGTCAGGGGTTGATTCGGCAGAGACAGGATCACCGCCAACCGATTCGGCAAAATGATTGGGTAAACGACTGCTGCTTTGGGGTTAACCTGGTCAACTAAGACAGGCCGAGCATTTAAACAAGACTCCCGAAAGAAGTTGTCTAGCTCTGCTAATTGAAGCGATTCAATAACCTCGCGGGCCTGCCTGAGTTTTTGCTGATCAGGTTCACCTCCCTGTGGGTCTTGAAGAAGCAGTTCAACGAATTGCCGGTAAACGGGCTCTACACTCTCTCTAAAAGAGAATTGCACCTCTGAGTTCGTCGCGACTAGATCAGTGCGCAGTGATTGCAGGGTATTTACTGCCTCTGCATAGGCGGCGACTGCTGCCTCATGTTTTTGCAGTGGGATCGAGTCATTGCTTGCGTTTGGTTTAGAGTCTCCTGCTCTAGAAGGCGTGAGCGCGGTTTGCGCTTTCAACAGCCGTCCGAGCTGCCACTGCCACTGATAGGCAATGTCTGGTGCGTTAATCGCCTGCGCTAAGCTGAGCGACTGCTGCGTGAGTTCTTGGGCATTCTGCCATTGCTGAGTCTGTTCGTACAGATTGCCCAGGCTGCCCAAGGCATAAGATTCTGCCCGACGATCACCCAGGTTTCTAGCTTGCTGAATTGCAGTTGCTAGCAGTTGAGCTGCGGTCTGAGGTGTAGCAAGCTGTGACCTACTGCCACTGCCAGAACTCCCTCCATTGGCAAATTTCATCAGTGCCTGAGCGAGCTGAATTTCGGCATAGATTCCAGCACGACTGGCAGGGAGTTCAGCAAGCTGGGGCTGGATTTGCGCCCAGACCGCTTGAGCTTCTGCCCGTCGCCCTGTTTCAGTGAGCAGACTCAGCTGGGCAACTTCGGCTTGGATCTTGGAGGCAGGTACAGGGGCAATCGCTGTGGCCTGACGGTAAAAGCCAAGGGCTGTGTCGGTCTCGCCTTGGCTTTGGGTAAGTGTGCCTAAACTCAGCCGGATTCTGCTCAGGTCCAAGGCGGACTCAACTGAGGAAACTGGCGCTGCCTGATGCAATCGTTCGGCCACAGCCAAGCCTTGCTGCAAAACAGCCCGAGCTTGGTTCAAATTGCCTACCAGACGCAGAACATTGCCGAGGTTGCGCAGACCCGCGATCTTCAGAGAAGAGTCAGGCTGATTTTGCAGAGTCTGTTCCACCTGCTCTAGCAGGATCGCTGCTCGTCTGTAAAACCCTAAGGCTTGCAGTGCTCTAGCCTGATTCATTTGACTGCCGATGATCCCCTCGTCATCCTGGGCGCGTCGGTAAGTTGCTTCAGCCTGTTGCCAGGTTGTGAGGGCCTCTGACTCTTGCCCCTGCCGCAATTGCAATCGCCCTTGCGTGTTGAGGGTCTGGGCGAGAATTGGCAGCGCATCTGGCTGGTTATCTAAGGGTGAGGAGCGCAGGAGAGCCAGAGCCTGCGTCACTGCTGTATTGGCTTGCGGCCACTGCCCTAGCTGTTCTAAAGCGTTTGCGATCCAGCCCAAGACCGAGGCTTGGTTGAGCCGGTCACCTTGAGCTTCAAAGGTAGTTTCAGCTCGTTGCCACATAGCAACTGCCTCTGCGAATTGTCCTGCCTGATAAAGCGCCTTGCCCTGTTGAACCAGGTTCGTAAGCGTAGACGGCAAAGGCTGGGGCTGCGAAGAATTAAAGGTAAGGGGTTGCGTTGAAGTCAGGCTAACCACTGGCTTGTCCACAGCCATCTGTTGAGGCAGCCTTTGCGACAGAGCTACAGCAACTCCAGCATGTAGGCTGAGCGTGGTGAGCCAGCCCACTAGAACCAAAAGGCTGAATACTAGCCAGCCTGGTTGGAACCCGCGACGCCTTAAAAAGGACCTTGCCTGACGAACTAGCTTGAGCATGACAGGTTTAGGGGCGCGTTTAGGTTCCACGGCAGGCAAGCGGCGGTTGCAGTTGCGCTTGGAAGGAAAGCCTGGGCACAGCGGCAGTTAAGGTCACTTCGCCTTTGGCTCCGATCGTCCAACCGGTTGCTTCCACCAGAGCTGGTGTAGCGCCAGAAGCAGGATGAGTGGCAGCGGAAGGAGTAGCTGAAGTAACGGCGGCATTCTGCGGACGATGAATGACCCCTAGGTTCCGTTGGTCTTGCCAGGGTGGGTCATCTGCTAAAGCTTCTTGTGGCGTAGGTGGCAGCCCGCCTCGTCCAGTAATCGTGAAGGAGTTGCCCTCAGAAGCGGCACAGCCTTGAGCAATCAGACCAGAAGCATCGACTAAACCGGTGGGCAGTTCCACCAGACCAGAGGTCGGGTTTACTTCTGGCGTGATGATTTCGACTCTGCCGTTTAAGGCGGAGCTAGCCCCGGTTGCGGTGATGTCACTTAACAGGCTGTTTTGCTCTCGAAACTGAAGGCCAAACAGGCCATCGGTGCTGATGGTGACGTTGCCGCCTCGGGCGTTAACTGAGTCAGCTCGGATGTCGCTGTTTTCTGTATCAATGGCAAAGAGTAAAGCACTATCAATATTGATGTTGCCGCCATTGCCACTGCCGCCTGCTGAGGTGGTGATTTGGCCATTGCGACGGGTGAGCAATAGACTCCCGACTCCGAGATCAATGTTGCCTCCCTCACCGGAGGCTGTAGAGGCAGTAATCGCGCCTTGTCGGTCTAAAAGAATTGAGTCGGCATTGATGCGTAGAGTTCCAGCATCACCTGTTCCTTGGTGACTGACGTTGATGCTAGCCCCATTAGACACCTTCAACCGGGGCGTGTTAATGATGACATCCCCAGAGGCTCCACTCGGAATTGGTTGCCCTGGAAACGGATAGACGAAAGCATACGAGCTGATATTACTGGGAAAAGGAATGAGAAGTAGCGCTTGACCTTGAACTTCTACAGATTCAGTCGCATTAACCGTCAGCTTACCCGCGTCACCACTTGATCCCGCAGAAGTAGAGATTCCTCCTCCATCCTGAGCGACTAGCCTTGCTGTGTTGACAGTTACATCTCCAGCCCTGCCAGTTCCATTAGTGCCAGCACTCACATTGCTAATCGTGATGTTACTAGCGCCAGTTGTTTCTATTGATTCGCTCGCGTTTACTGTAATATCTCCTCCACGACTTGACAGGCTTGTTAGAGAGCCTATGTATGCACCGTCCTCAATGTTTAACCGCCGAGTAGAGACTAGGATATCTCCCCCATCTCCAGAGCCATAAGCCACAACACTGATTAGAGTCTGAACCGTAGGACGAATGGGCGACAGCCCAATGAGACGCACTTGATCAGAGGCAGAAACAGTCACATTGCCTGACCTACCAGAACTGAAGGAAGTCGCAAATATTCCTGCCCCATCTTTGGCAGAAAATTGCTGAGTAGAAACTGTAATATTTGCGCCACTGCCGCCCCCTAAAGCGTCGCTGCGCAAGCCACCTGGAAAATTAAGATCTGGGCTGTTACCGCTCAGTTCTACAGCAGAGATTGCATTGACATTAAGGCTTCCGGCTCGTTGATTGCTTTGATTCTGAATCAACAAAATGGAGCCATCAAGGAGCGATATGCGCTCGCCTTTGACGTGAATCGAACCACCGGGTGAGCCACTGGCATCCACTAATGCTCGCCCTGATAGACGAATATCTCCGAAGCTCGGTACGCTTGCATAAGAAAGCGCGAGGCCGGAAGCAATAGAACTGAGATTCACTACACCAGAGCGCACACTTCCTAGCTCAAGGCGTCCTTGCTCGGCTGTCAAAACCCCACCGATTAATTTGACATCTCCCCCAACTAAGGCAAGAGTCTTCCCTGAAACAACCTGCAACCCTGTTGAGCTAGCCTCTCTGGTTAGCGGTGATGCGAAGGGAATTGGTGCCGATAAGTTGTAGCCATTGCCCCGCACTGTTATATCGCCGGGACTGGGTCCAAACTGCAAGCCCACCGGCACACTAACTGTTAGCAAGGAGTTGGCTTGAGGGGCTTTGGCACTGAATAGACTGCCATCGGCAAAGTTGATGCTATTGGCTGTGCTGCCCACAAACGAGCCACCAATATTTAACCTGGCATTGGGACCAAAGATAATGCCATTAGGATTGAGCAGAAACAAGTTGGCGCTGCCATTGGCTCGGATTAAACCATCAATAGTTGAGCTTGCTCTACCAGTGACGCGGCTGAAGATGTTCTGAATGCCGGGTGCATTGTTGAAGTAAGCAGAGCCACCCGTGGGCACCGAAAAGCGGCTGAAGCTGTGAAATAAGTTGCTGCCTCGTCTTGCACCACCATCGATCTGAAAGTTGGGATTGCCGGAGACTTGGGAGCGTTCTGCCGCAGGTAAGCTTCGGTCTTGAACCACTTGGGCATTGGCAACTGGGTAGCAACACAATGCATAGAGAATACTGCCCGTCAAGAGCCATGATTCTGGGTAGTATTTGTTCATCCCAAGCTTCTGCTTTCTGCAAGACATGGCTCTATGACGGGTGGAAGGCGAATCACAGGTGGAATAGAAGATTCCTACTGTGATTACTGAGAATTGTCAACATTTGCTGAGGCCGATCCAATCAATCTTGATTTGAATCAAGACAGGCCCTTTTGTTGAAGATAAACGTCACTGGCTAATTGCCGTCGCGTAACTGCCCTTTGCTTTGAGGAGCGCTTTGGCGATTACTTTGGAGAGCTGACAGAAGTCAAGGAATTATGATCCCCTTAGAGCTACCTTAGATTTAGCTTAGAGCCAGCTTAGAAGTAATTTCCAATCAGTTTTTTAGATTCAAAACTGACTATTCAGCTAGTTTGAAAAGCGCCTTTATTCTATAAGCTGGTTCCATCGGCTAATCCCAGTTCTCGGCTTGAAACACCTAACTGGTGAGCCCAAAATCGTAAGCCCAGTGTCGTCTTTAAGACTCAGTGCTTCGATTCTCTTTTGGAAGTGAGCCCAGACAGACACCCAAACTAGATGCAAATCAACAACCCAATCAACCTCTAAAGCAACCACAAGCTCTGATTCAGACCCGCTCCCTCATGGACAACTCCCTGCCGCCTATGAAATCTGGGTCAAGCTCTTTTTCAGCCTCAGCTAGCCTGCATCAAGCCAGCAAGCGCAAACGTGGCGTCATCCTCACTGACCAGGGTTGGAGCAAACTGATCCGTTCTAGAGAAAACGCTGAGTTCGCTGAAAACGCAGGGGAGCCGTTCACTCTCGAAGAACTGAGCGAACGCACGCAACTGAGCCTGAATACTCTCTCGCGTGTGCTGACTCGTGAACAGGGTGTGGATAAGCAAACGCTGCTGTTCTACTTCCAATCCTTCGATCTGCAACTAGAACCGGGGGACTACACCAGGCCACCGTCGCCAATGGAACTGCTCAATTCTTATCAGGATTGGGGAGAGGCGATGGATGCTGCTTGCTTTTCTGGTCGGGTTCAGGAACTGTCTCAACTCCAGCAGTGGTTGCTCCAGGATCACTGCCGTTTGATTGCTCTGCTGGGCATTGGCGGCATTGGCAAGTCGGCTCTGGCGGCCAAGCTGACTAAAAAGGTGCAAGGGGATTTTGATGTCATCATTTGGCGTTCTCTGGAGTTGGCATTGCCGATGGACGAGTGGCTGAGGAGTGTCTTGCGTTCCTTCGCTCAGTCCCGTGGTCCGGAAGCAGGGATGGAAACGGCCCTCCCCCGTAGCTTGAATGGCAAGATTAGCCGCTTAAGACATGAGTTGCAGGAGCGTCGCTGTCTGCTGGTCTTGGATAACGTCGAGACGGTGATGTGCGCGCCCAAACCGATGGGACAGTTTCAAGCGGGCTATGAAGGCTACGGTCATCTGCTGCGGTGGATAGGGGAAGTGTCCCATCAGAGTTGCCTGCTGCTGACCAGTCGCGAAAAGCCAAGGGAAGTCGGGCTACTGGAAGGCCAGCACCTGCCGGTGCGCTCATTTGTGCTTAAAGGCTTAGAGATTGCGCAGGCCCAGGAGATCTTCCGGCAAAAGGGGATGTTTTCAGGCACCGAAACGGAGTGGGCTGAGGTGGTTGATCACTATGGAGGCAACCCGCTGGCCTTGAAGCTGGTAGCAACTGCGGTGCGCGAGAGCTTTGGCGGTCGGCTGGGCGAGTTTCTGTGCTACATGAGACAGGGCATGGAAGTGTTGGAAGACGTGGAAGCTCTGGTGGGTCAGCAGTTTGAGCGCCTGTCGGAAGCGGAGCAAGCAACCCTGTGCTGGTTGGCGGTCAACCAAAAAAATATGACTCTCTCCATGCTGAAAGAGGAAGTTCCAGCCAGAATCAAGCGATATTTACCCAGAGCGCTGAACTCGCTGTTGAGGCGTTCTCTGATTGAGAAGCGAGAAAACGGCTTTTTCCTACAGCCCTTGGTGATGGACTATGTGCTGGAGCGGCTGAACCAGCAGGTTTGCCAAGAGATGATGCTCAAGGTCGATTAGCCCGCTGCCATCAAGGTGACTTGAACCAGGCCACTTGTACCAGACGGGCGGAGAGGTTGTAGAGAACAACTGAGCGTCCAGCCTCATCGAGAATGCGCAGGCTCTCGACCCAATGGGCTGCTTCTAAACTCACCAATAAACGTTTGACTTCCTCGTTGCGTAGGCCGGAGTCGCGGATGATCAGCGAGGCAGGAATATTGGCTTTGTGGCTGTGCGAGTCGGTGTAGTTAGCTAGCACCAGCAAAATTAGCTTGAGCGAGGGCATCAGTTTGAGGTCGCGGCTGATGTGATCCCAGAGGTGTAGGCGAACTTGGGAAGGGGATAGAGAAGGAGTCATTGGCAGAGCTTTAGGGATTAGGGATTAGGGGTTATGGAAGCTAGAAATCAGAACCTCATTGCCTGCGGCACCTCCCCTTGCTAAGGGGAGGTTGGGAGGGGTCGGATGGGTAGTGAGAGTTGCAAATCAAATCAGAACCTCATTGCCTGCAGCTCCTCCCCTTGGCAAGGGGAGGTTGGGAGGGGTAGTGAGCTGGTCTAAATCCAATTGCGCTTTGCGTTGTTGCCAAAGTCGGCGCAAGTAGGCAATGGCATCAGGTGCGTAGGTGAAGCGTTCGATTTCGGTTTTGAGCAGTTGGCCAAATTCTTGTAAAGCTTGGTGCGTTTCGCAGGTGCGAATGGTTTGGACGCAGGCTTCGAGCCAATGAATCAAGTTGCGATAGCTAATGAATTGCCCACCCCGGTCTTTGCGATGCACAAATAGAACCTGTGCCCATTGTTCAAAGCGCAGAATGCAGTCGGGTGGGATGCCGAGATAAGTGGCGAGGTAGGAGAGTGAGATCTCGAATTGACGCGGATTGATGGCTTGCAAAAGTTTGCGCATGGGGATGCAGTGGTGGATGAGAAATTGGGTATTTCAGGCCCCCCCGGCCCCCCAAGTTTGGGGGGAGAAAGAGAGTTGATTGAGGGTTTAATGTGATGGCAAAAATGAGTTCCAGTTCCCCCCAGCATTGGGGGGTTAGGGGGGCCAGTATGCGGTCGTGGGTAGGGGCGAGGTTGTCTCGCCCTGTGTCCCCTACGCAATTCACCCTTGAACTGGCAGGGTTCAAAACGTGGTTGCGGCAATATTGCACTGGGCAAGGAAACCTTGCCCCTACCGATGGAATTCATCACCATTGACATCAATAAGGTTTAGAAAATTTGCGGTCGTGGGTAGGGGCGAGGTTATCTCGCCCTTACCGGAATACCGCCAAATGATTAGCCACCCTGTTTTTGGCAATGCAAAGTCGGGGTGGCTAGGAGGGTGTTAAAATCACCCGTTAGCCTCCTGACTGGGTCGAACCAGTTGAGGGGTTAGCTGTCCACAAGTTGGCTTCTAACTTCTGGGCAGCGCTAAATTTTTGCAGCTATTAACCGTGATTGACGATAGGCAAAAGCTCCGCTCAATGCGATGCAGCCAAGATTAGCAGAGCAACGGGCGTTACGCAAGCGAGTCTTCTACGGGTCAGCAACCAGCCGCTCCAGCCAGCCAACGGAGCCAAAAGTTTAGCGACTCGTGCCTCCGCGCAGGCACCAAAGCCTAAAAATTAGCCAACGGAGCTAAAAATTAGCCAACGGAGCCAAATTTTTAGCTCGCGTCGGTCTGAAATAGCAAAAGATGGCTACTGAAATACCAATGGCTCTAAAAAGTTGATTAATTTCCTTCCGAATCATTAACTTTCCAAATCAATTTAACCAACTTTCGCTATTCAGAAGCAAATTTGGAAGAAAATCTAACAAAGTTGGCTAAATTTAGCCAACTTTCGCTGCTGCGACTGAAACTTGGCTACCCAATAGCAAAACTTCAATCAGAAATAGCGAACCGAGCTTATTTTTAGCAAAACTATCCTTAATCTCACTGAGTCTTTGGCCTCTGCTATGCAAAGTTCGGTATTTTTACGAAGTTAAAGCCTAGTCTTTTGGGGGCATTCCTAAATTTAACAAGTTGATTGTAAATTCCTAAAAGGTTGATCAAAATGCCTCTTATACCAGTTCACGCTACTATCTCCACCGCCTCCCAAGAAAGGATCGCCGCCGCCGTTGGCGTCCTTCGTCAAGAACTTTCCTTCCTGGTCAAAATGACGCCCGCCGAAGGCAAATCCCTAGCCAAAATGGGCGACAAAGCTCAAACTTTTGTCCAAAAGTCAGCCGAGTTTGCGGTTCGCAATCCCGACTATCTGCCGCGCCGCTTTGACCTGGAAACCATGCTGCAAGATGTGGAGCTGTTGGAAGATCTGTATCCCATCCTGATGTCCCTGACCGACCTGCGCGAACAAATGAATGACACCTATCGCGTCGTTGGCAATCAAGCCTACACCGCAGCCCGCAAAATCTACATTTCAGCTAAGGCAACCGGTGAGGGCGAAGTAGATGGTTCGCTGAGCCAACTGGGCCGCCACTTCCGCAAAACCCGCAAACCTCAAACCGACGCTGAAGCCTCCTGAGCAATCTTTTCAGTCTCCATAGTTCTCAAAGTCCTTAATTCTCCCACGCCTTTTGCAAGACGCTGCAAGGGGCATTTTTTTGTGATTAATTGCACCCGTTCACTACTTTCTGGACACTCGGCAGGCTCAAGAGATAGGCTGTGGCAGTTGCATAGCTACCAAACCCGGATGAATTGACCCTCAAATCTAAAACAAAGTACCCTCATCCGGTGGTTAAGAGCACCAGTCATCCACTGGAGCCTTGCTGGAGGATGCAGAGGGGGTTTCTGTGCCTACGCTTTTTGAGAGCTTGATTTTGAGTAGTGGTCGATGCTCCCCGGTGTGTTAGAAAGCCCATCACTGCTGCCGTACTCGTTTTCTTCAGATGGCATTTACTGTGAAGCAAGATAGAACAGTGAATCAAGTAAACATCAGTTTTCTTAGTTTGAAAGGAGTGGTACTTGAGGTGGTTGCAGGACAGTTTTGAGAAACCTTAGGAACACGGCAAAGTAGTAATTTAAGTGTAAATGTAATCCGCCTTTTGGGTCAGGTCGGTTTTAATTCTTTAGTAACCACCATTAACTATCATGTTGATTCGTCAGGTTGAGCTAGAGGTGCCCGCTGATAATCCATTCCACAATGATGCTTTAAACCGGAAGGAACTGGAACCTCCACTTACGCAGTTTGTAACCCAAGCCTCAGGCCCATTTGTACTTGCGTTAGATAGTTCTTGGGGTTCAGGAAAAACAACGTTTCTCAGAATGTGGCAACTTAAACTTGCTGAGACCGGACATGCTTGCCTTTACCTTAATGCTTGGAAAACTGATTTCACACAAGAACCTTTAGTGGCAGTTGTTGGGGAATTGTCAAGTGCTATTGAAAGTTTTGCACCTACTGGACAGCAAGGAACAGCTCTGCGACGACATATGAAAAAAGCTCGGCAAGTAGCTGAGTCGATTGCTAAACGCTCAATACTTGTAGGTGTAAAGCTTGCAACAATTGGCATCCTTGATACTAAGGATTTGACAGAGAAAATTATTTCCGATCTCGCGTCAGATATTGTGGAGGATCGGATAAAAAACTATGAAAAGGGCAAATCGGAAATTGAAGAATTTAGAAAATCCCTCGCCTCTCTTGCAGGAGAAGTGGAAAAACTGAGACCAGATGTATCAGCCAAAGTTGTAATCATAATAGATGAATTAGATCGTTGTCGTCCTACTTATGCAGTGCAACTTTTAGAACGGATAAAACATCTCTTTGATGTACCAGGAGTAGTTTTTATCCTCGGCATTGATCGATCCCAACTTAACCATTCAATACGGGCGCTTTATGGCTCAGACTTTAATGCACAGGGGTATCTAAAACGCTTTATTGATGTGGACTATCGACTACCAGAACCAAAAGCGGGGGATTATTGCTCATATCTTTTCAAATGTTTTGGTATTGAGGAACTGATATCAAAACGAAAAACACGAAATAAGCAATATGAGCTACAAGCTTTAAGAGATTTTTTAGGGTGCTTTATGTCTGCAGCCGGAATGACCTTGAGGGAGCAGGAACAAACTGTGGCGAGATTGAGAATTGTGCTACAAACAATTCCAACTAATCATTTTCTTTTTGAGATAACACTGAGCATTCTTTTATTCCTGCGAGAGTGGAATCGTAATATTTATACGTCTCTCTTGGCGGGTGAAGTTAATATTGAAGATATTCTTACTGAGATTGAGCAACTTCCTAATATCAAGGAAGCTTCTGGAAAACTTGATAGAGATTTACTTGAAGCAGTTCTTCTGGCTGGATTGATTGAGCTGGGTGTGACTTCTCCTAGTTTAGAAGATTATAGAAAACTTGTTGGCTCAGGCTCGAAGGAACCCAATTTTAATAAAGCCCAGAAAATTCTCCGTATCATTGAAAAACTTGACGATCCATTTGATCATGGTGGACCAGGATTTAAGGTTACGGAGCAACGATTGGCACTTACAAGTCGCTTTGTATCATATGACGATGAGAGTAGAACTTAACAAACGCATGTACTGTACTAGCTGAGATGCTTTCTATCTAGTTTCAACACTCTCGGAGCCTATGACGCTAGTTATTAGTCCGCTAAATTAGGGTCGGAAGTGTAATCTCAAGCCTATAGGTAGATGTGATGATTAAGTTGCGCGTAAAATCCAAACAAGAAAAAATCAACAAGGCGATAGTACTTTCAAACCTTCTTATCTTCGAATTTAATGCTTTAGAGACGGAATCGTTTGAGTATCCAGCAAGTCCCTAGAAAAGTTCATGAGTAACCGAAGATACTATTCCATTCGCACTGGTAAAAATCCTGATGCAAGTCGCTATGATTTGCCTATTCTTCTTAGACTATTTCACGATTTTTATCTTGAGTTTCTAAATAAAGATTATTTTCAGGAAAATTTTGGTTATATCTGTGTAGATGCTGGAGAGGTTTCAGGTAACTTAGGTTCTGACATCGAAGCTCAAATGTTTCGTGCCATTAGAAGACCTAAACTGTGGCCAATTCAGATAAGATATAAGAGCTACTCAGAAGACGATTTATTTGATGTTATTGAGTTTCTTTATGATCATGTCTCTAAACCAGTTGATGGGTATTTTCATGGCCACAATGCATGCGGCTATCATTACGATACTTTTGATAAAAGGACAGGCCAGCAGGAATTTAGAGATGTTATCAATCAAATTCTATATGATTACAAGGAGGGGTATGAACTTTCCGATGAGGGAGAAATTCTGGAATCTCCAGAGCAGGGATTAGAGAAGTTGTTTACTGCAAGTTTGCCTACGCGTGATGCTAACAATGTTGAGCAGCGCGTTCAATCTGCAATTCTCAAATTTAGGCGTTATCGCTCGTCTCTAGATGAGAGACGTGATGCAATTCGAGATTTAGCTGACGTTCTTGAGTTTCTGCGTCCTCAAGTTAAGACAGTAATATCGAAAAAGGATGAGAGCGATTTATTTTATATTGCTAATCAGTTTGGGATACGGCACCACAATGAACAGCAAAAGCAGGATTATGATAAAGCCATTTGGTACAGTTGGATGTTCTATCACTATTTAGCAACAATACACGCTTGTTTAAGGTTAATTAAAAAAGCTGAGAGCAAGTCTCCGAGTGAGGGCTAACACTCCACGACAACGGACGAACGAAAGTTGCTTCTGATGTTCCAAAGGTTACTAAAGTGATCTAATGTATAGTTAACCTACTCCACACAGAGAAGTTGCACTTGCCTTTGAAGGATATCAATGAGCTTGAAGGCGCTTGAGAGGCAATTCAAGGAAGAGGGTGAGCCAACCGTTGATAAGTTACAGCAAAAAAAATGTTGCAAACAAAGTTGTATGTTTATTGGAAGTGGATTGCTTTAGCTATCTTTTCGGCAATTTTATCTATTTTTTTATTTTCTACACCTAATATTGCGAACGCACAAAATGCGACATTCTCCACAGATCAAAATCCGTTATGTCAACAACTCGACTTCGAAAAACTAGGAAACAAAGAACGTCCTACCTTAGACTCAATAATTATAGAAACCGGGTCACGCATTATTCCAGACGGTGAAACTATAACTGTCAAGATTTCTAAGCCTTCACCTGCAAATACTGTCTTCTGCGCCAGGATCTATACAAATAAAGAGATCAAACCAGTCAGAGTAATAACAGCAAAAAACTCCTCTGATGGCAATACCATCCTAACACTAAGAACTCCTAGCATTGACTGGAGACTATTGCGTATCGAAGCAAAGTTTGATTTGGCCTCTATCCCGTTTGATGAATCTACTGGGAAATATCGGATAAATTCTCCAGATACATACGTGTCACAAGATGTAAAGATTAGTTCTTGGCCATTCTCTGTTGTTGGTTCTATTATTGCTATTTTTGTAGCTTATTCAGTGGCAGCTACTGCTGTCTACCGTTTGAAGAACAATCAAGAAAAAGGTCCCTCACAAAATATGTTGGGCTACTTAGATCTTGTTGCTTTTACATCAGAAAAGTCTGGGAAAGCCAATATTTCTAATTTGCAAATTACGTGGTTTACTTTAATTGTATTTGGTCTACTGGTCCATGTTCTGTTAAGAACTGGTGAGCTAAGTCCTATTTCAGACAATATTTTGTGGTTACTTGGAATCAGTGCTACTGGTAAGATTATCTCAAGAGGAGTGGATTTTACCAGAAATCGGTTATCACTTGAAAATCGGGCATGGTTGTATTATCAAGGATGGTTAAAAGATACTGGGCCATTAAAGGCAGCTAAGTGGGGAGACTTAATAATGACTGATAGTAGTTTTGATGTTTATAAGTATCAACTACTAATTTTTAGCTTGATCGTTGGTATAACTTTGACAGTGAGCGGTCTCAATGCGCTAACAACATTCAACCTTCCACAGGGATTTGTAAGTTTGCTTGGTCTAAGCAATGCTGTTTATATTTTTGGAAAAACAACATCTCCAAATCTTGTTGCAGAGTTAAATGAACATTTGAATCAACTACGTGGCCTTGAAAAGAGATATTCTGAAGATCCTGAAGCTTATAGAATGAAGGCTAGAGATGTTGCTAGTATGCTTGTTTTAGTATATGGAGAAGAACTTACAAAATTTAATTCTGGAATCACAAATTCTTCTTTAGAACCTAGACTGGTTGATTGAAAAATTTCTAATGAGTGACGAACTTAGAAAACCCACCTAATAAGACTAGCCAAATCACCACAGCTAGCCAGTGTATAACTGATGGCAACCAAATTGAGCCAGTACCTAAGTAAGCAATTGTGCATATAACCCCCAATAAAGCAGCTAAAACCAGAAAGATTGGTTGCACAAAGACGTAGTAACCAGAAGGATTCCAAGTCATACCTTGAATTGGATGGTAGACAATAAAAATTATTATGCCGATGATTATCCAAAGCATTTTTGTTTTCATAGACGGGTTTTCAAAAGGATGTGGTAGCAATAGAACTCGAAAAAGTATCTCCTCGCTCAAAGCTGGCATAACAAAGGAAAAAGCTGCAATTTTTACGACTTCTTTCCACGTTTCATTGATTATTTGAATTCTCAAGAAGTTAGATTTGAATCCGATAAATAGCAACAGAGCTATCAATACTAAAATAGGTAGTAGCAAACGTTTTAGTTGATTGGGACTGATGAAGTTAGTAAAAGCAAAATATAAACGCTCCCATAGTAATTGAACCATTGGTAATCTCTAGAAAATGACTTACTGATTGAATACCTTGAAATTCTACACTTATGATAGAGACTATCGGTGATGAGTAGAACAAGTTGTCGTGTTGCGGCATGTAGCTTGACAGGAAGCGCAACAACCTACCCAAAGTATTGGTAGGGGAAAATCCAGAGGGAAATATGCAATACGTTCTCATTATTCACGAAGTCGAAGATTACCCAGCATGGAAAATAATTTTTGATAACGCCGCACAAATCCGAAAGGAAGCCGGAGAAATTAGTTATCAGTTGCTCAAGTTTGAAAATGACGCTAATAACATTGTGCATTTCTCACGATGGGACTCATTGCAAAACGCCAAGAACTTCTTCGAGTCGGAAGCATTAGTCGAAATTCGTAAGCAAGCTGGTGTCAAAGCGCCCAAATTTGTTTATTTGAACGAAATTGAAAACGGCAATTTATAGAAGCGTGTAAAATCTGGGCACTAGCCTCAGTTACATTTGGAATCGCCTAGAATTGAGCAACCTACTAGAAAGTATGGATTAAATCCTTCTTACACAACGCATCTAACGCCTCTAGAATCTTACAAGGGGCGTTTTTTAGTGACCAACCTGCACCCATTCCTCCTGAACACATAGATTTAAAGCTATGGCATTTGAATTTGATCATCTCTTTATCTGTACTGATATTGGGGCTCCCGAAGCTGAGCCTCTAGTATCACTTGGTTTGATTGAGGGATCATCCAACACCCATCCTGGACAAGGCACAACCAATCGTCGCTTCTTCTTCCACAACGCCATGTTGGAACTGTTGTGGGTTTATGATCCAGAAGAAGCTAAGTCTGAGCCAATTCATCGCACTCATCTTTGGGAACGCTGGGCAAATCGGAATAACGGCGCCTGTCCATTTGGCCTCTGTTTACGTCCAGCCACAGACTCCAGTGACATCATTGCATTTCCTAGTTGGCCCTATCGTCCACCTTATTTGCCCGAAACAATGAGCATTGCAGTGGGCAACAATAGCAACGTGTTAACTGAGCCAATGCTGTTTCAGACTCCATACGGTCAACGTCCAGACCGTTACTCTGCTGAAAGGTTACAACCTCTCGACCATCCCGTAGGGATACAAGAAATAACCCGTGTAGAGCTAGTGAGTCCCACTGCCAACAATCCGTCACCAGAGCTTCAAGCCGTGATTGATACAAACCAAGTAAAGCTACGGGTAGGAGCAGAATATTGTATAGAGCTTGGCTTCGATGGAGAAGTGCAGAAACAACAAGTAGATTTCCGACCTGGGTTGCCGCTTATTATCCGTTGGTAGCGTAAACCTCAGACAACATAGAGAAACGACATCCCGAGCCATCAAACTCAGCTACCCCTTAAACCTGTTTATGCAATTGCCTATAAAAAACTGATAACTACATCTCACTTCTCTAGATTCTAAACAAGGAGCTGCAATGGCCAACTCATCCGCCAAATCATCAAAACGCCCATTCTTTATTGAACCTCGAACACTCATTGCTTGTTTCGGTGCCCTCCCTGCTTGTTTCGCTGTTTATACATGTCTCTATATGTTCGCTGTTCCGTATCTGCTAAATTCAAGGAGTGTCGTCATAACTTATACTGGATTTTACATTCAATTTCCAACTCTTATCGGAGAAGTGCACAACCTTCGCTGTCAGACTAGTGGGGCAGTTGTAGACGGTTATGAATACTTCTGCCGCTTTAATGCCGAACCATCAAGCATTGAGCAGTTTGTTAAGGAGATGAAATTCACTGCTGGGGAGTACGAATGTGGAGATTTAGAGCAGTATCCTCAAGAGCAGTGGTGGAAGCCGACAGACATAGCCGGAGGACAATGCTACTTAAACAGCCCCGCTGGTCACCCTATACTGTTGTATTCTCCAATCAGTCAACTTGCTTATATAAAAGATGCTGACTACTCTATAGACCATACTGACGACTAATCTTATTCTGGGACCACACGATAAAACTTTCCCAGGCTCAGAAGCCACTATCTCTAATAAAGCTGACTAATTATGCTACTAGGCGACCAGTGGGAACATAACCAAAAGCTTACTGCTAGAGCGAAGGGCAAAGTGGCTTAGAATTGTTGGTAAGGCAATGCTTTGAGAGGCAGAGTAATGAGATTAGGGAGCACTTTTCAAGTCAGCGTAGGGAATGAGTGAGATGAATCCACTAACTTCAAAGATCATTTTCACAATTGGCATAATCTCATGGCTGATCATCAGGATCCCTTACCAACGAGAGCAAAAACAGAACACCATCGTTGATGACCGAAAAACCCTTCAAGAAAAGGTAGTGCGCCTTCTGCTATTGCTTGGGATACTGTTCCTCCCGTTGGTTTACGTTCTATCTCCTTGGTTAAACTTTGCCAACTACCATCTACCAACCTGGGCAAATGGATTAGGCATCGCTACTCTTGCGCTCTCCCTCTGGTTGTTTTGGCGCAGCCATCACGACTTAGGCAAAAATTGGTCATCAACGCTGCAAATTCGAGAAGGACACACATTGACAACCAATGGTGTTTATCAAAACATTCGTCATCCGATGTACACCTCTGTCCTGTTACTTTGCATTGCACAAGCACTATTGCTGGCAAACTGGATTGCAGGTCTATCTGGATTCATTAGCTTCAGTATTGCCTATACAACCCGAGTTGGCCAGGAAGAACAGATGTTGCTTAACAGCTTCGGCGATGAGTATGAAACCTATAAGCAACGCACAAAGCGATTAGTTCCCTACCTGTTCTAAGCTGAGCCTAACAGCAAGTGACCAGCCGCACATGCTGAAGAAATGTTCGCTGTTCTTAGTAACTGAAAGATTGTCTGTGGACATTTTGGCTCAAGCTACCGCAGAAATTCCGTAAAAGCCTTGATAGACTGCTGTCCCCGCTGTGCATTTCCCGTGGTCAAAAAGTCCAAGATGGCACCCTGAAACAAGTGAAATAGAGATAAAGCAGTGGTTTTATCATTTGTAAGATCAAATAGAGCATCTAACCATTGTTGACTCTCGCGTTCTAAGAAAAGCTGTGTCTCTGCGTCGCCTTGTATGGCACGTCGGTTTAGCTCCATGGTCAGTTTCAGCAAGCCATTCATCTCTGGTGAGGTCAAATGCGTCCACATCTCCAGCAGTCGTTCTACTAGAGAATTTGACCCTTCCCGTGGCACGCCTTGAATTGACCACAATTTTTCACGCAAACGAGTCTCCAAAAGACCAATGAGTTGCCGCTCCAACTCGTGTTTAGAGCCAAAGTGATAAACGAGCATCCGTCCGCTAGTGCCCACTCTTTCAGCCATCGCGTTGATGCTACAGTCCAAAGCTCCCACCCCAATCGCGGCAGCTAGACACCGTTCTAGAAGCTCTTCCTTCTTCTGAGGCTCAGTGGGTCGGCTCATGGGTTGACAATTATCGTAATGGTCATTACATTAATGATTAGCGTAATAGCCATTACAGTAACACCGCTCAATAGGAAAATGACCATGAACGCGAAAAACCAAATCAGCCTCGTCTTGATTGGCTTCGTTATCTGGGTAGCAGCAACACTGGTTTTCCGGATAGCTGGTTCGTACTTCTTTGAACGTTCCGCTACTGAGTATTGGATCAATGTGATCGGCACAGGTGCCTTGTATGCTGCTGTATCCGTGGGATTAATGAAGTGGTGGCGTATTGAACCCAAAAATTGGTTGCAGGGTGCAATCTGTATTGCTTTACCTGGGATGCTAGGCGAGATTCCTATCCTCTCTAGCTTTTCTGAACTAATGAGCAATATGCAGCCCGAGACAGCAGGGCGCTATGCAGCCTTTTTATTTGGTGGTTATGCATCATTAATTGGTTTTGCTTGGCTAATGTCCACCAAAGCAAGTTCACTGCTCACGCCCGACAGCAAGTAATCAGCCGCGAGCAGTGAAGAGCAACCGATAGTGACGCCTCCTAATAAGTCAATGAAGCGGACGGTATAAAGTCTTGGTGGCAATACCAAGGTTGATTGCCACCACTGACTACAGATGTTAAAGCGCTCTATGCACACCATTGACATCGGCAAATTGAAGTTGGAGCCGCAACTTGCAGCACACGCTGAAGAAATGTTTGCTGTTCTTAGTGACCCGGCGATCTACCAATACGAAAATGAACCACCCGTGTCCGTGCAGTGGTTGCGCAAACGCTTCACAAGGCTTGAAGCAAGGCAATCGTCAGACGGTAGAGAGCAATGGCTCAACTGGGTTATCCGACTTCCCAGTGGCGAACTGATCGGTTTTGTTCAAGCCACCGTACATCCAAACCACCAAGCCACAATCGCCTGCGTTCTCACGAGCAAATTTTGGGGTCGAGGGCTCGCACGCCAATCAGTTCAGACCATGATTAGCGAACTGACTGAGCAATACCAGGTGCGCAACCTTTTCGCGATACTCAAGCAGGAAAACTATCGTTCCTTGCGCCTCCTCAAGCGAATTGGTTTCTCTATCGCCTCAAATGGACAATACACTGGAAGCGAAGTAAAGCCAGACGAACTTCTCATGCATTTTGAACCGCAGCTACCATGACACATAAAGCTAAGGCTTGGAGCAATTGGAAGTTGGAATGTTGGGGAGTGTATTGTTTGGTGTAATTGCCTTATGAAAATCTAATAACTACGTTTCAGTTCTCTAGATTCTGAACAAGGAGCTGCAATGGCCAGATCATCAGCCAGATCATCAAAACCCCCATTCTTTATTGAACCTCGAATACTCATTGCTTGTTTCGGTGCCCTCCCTGCTTGTTTCTCTGTTTATATATGTTTCTATATGTTCGCTGTTTCATATCTGCTGAATTCGAAGAGTGTCATCATAACTTACACTGGATTTTACATCAACTATCCAGCTCTTATTGGGGAAGTGCACAACCTTCGCTGCCAAACTAATGGACTAGTTGCAGACGGTTATGAATACTTCTGCCGCTTTAATGCCAAACCATCAAGCATTGAGCAGTCTGTTAAGAAGATGGGACTCACTTCTGCTGATTACGAATGTGGACGGTTAGATGATGAGTCTGCTCAAGAGGGATGGTGGAAACCGTTAGACCTAGTCGGAGGGCAATGCTGCTGGAGTAAGACTGCCGAGACCCCTATACTGTTGTATTCTCCAACCAGTCAACTTGGTTATATAAAAGATTTTGATTACTAAGTTATTTGGATGGTAATTTTAGGCGAGAGAGCTTAACCTTACAAAGCAGGCCAACCAGACAGCGCAGCGGCTTGATAAAAAACCTTTGCTGGCTTCAGTTATTTATAAGAATGATTCCCTCTTTCTGACACTCAGCAACCTCAATTTAAAAGGAGTGACCTTGCCAATAAAATTATTCTCAGAACTAGAGCCTAGACAGAGCAGGTTCCTGTTTGGGGTTGCCGCCATCCTCTTAGTGATGGCGATCTATACAACCAACTTTGTCGCTATCCGATATAGCATTCTCAATGGTTTAACTTCTCTTGATTTGGCCGCCTTGCGCTTTTCCGTAGCCGGATTGGCCATGTTACCTTCCTTTTGCCGTTTAGGTCTCAGAGATCTGGGTGGCTTGGGATGGCCAAGAGCAATGCTCCTGACTTGTTTGGCTGGTTCCCCTTACATGGTCGTTTTCTTTTTCGGACTCAGTTTTGCTCCAGCCTCACACGGTGCCGTTTTGAACCCCTGGCATTGTGCCATCAGTCGTTTTTCTGGGAATGGTGGTTTTGGGACTGCAATCATTCTCACTCAAAAGAGCAATTTCATTGATATCTATTACTCTTGGGGTTGTTTTTGTGACAGCCTCTTCGTTTTCTTTGCAAGGTTCAGTCTTATTTGGAGATCTCCTATTACTGAGTACAGGCATCAGCTGGGGTCTATTTACGTTATTAACTAAGTTGTGGGAGCTGAAACCGCTACAGAGTACAGCCATCGTGTCGGTTATTTCTCTATTTTATCTACCTCCATATTTATTCTTTTCGTATAACGGCTTTGAGTCTGCTTCGATTCCACACATCATTTCGCAAGCAGTTTTCCAGGGCATTATTCTGTCAATCGGCACACTTTACCTAGTCACCTATGCCGTTCAAAACTTAGGAGCACAGTTGACTTCTCTATTCAGCCCACTGGTTCCTGTGCTAACCACCTTAATTGCTATTCCTCTCCTTGGAGAAATTCCGACCTCGGCTCAGGGAATTGGCATTGTCTTGATTGCATTGGGCATGCTGAGTGCCGCAATAGCGAGAGATGCTCGGTAAGCCTGATGTGTTTCAGAGAGCCAGCGGTTGTAGCCATGAGAGGTGACCGTTGATGAGAATAAGCTAACGTGTCAGTGCAACAGATTGGCTGATGCTCTTCCTGCTGACAAGGCTATCTGCAAGCACAGGCCTTCGCCATTAGACAACAAAGCGCCGTAAGTATCTTACACATGAAGAAGACGGAAAATAAAGTATCCAATGGCAACAAAGCAAGATTCTATTATTGGTATAACTGAAATGAATAACGCGGTAGATAAGATTGTGCCTGTTGCACCTCTTGTATCGAGCCATCAAGCCGGGTGGAGCAACATCTTTTTTGCCTACTACCAACAACCTGCTTGTGAAATTCCAACGCACTATCTCAGCCAATATACATTCACAATCTGTAGTGAATTAAGCACTTCATCCTTAATTGAATGTTGTTTGAACAACCAACTTAAACGTTATTACTTCCAAAATGGAGACATCATCTTTTGCCCCGCAGGTATTAGCAAATCCTTAGCCTGGGAGCAGAAAAACAGTTGCATACTGCTTGCCCTTGAACCTGAATTGGTCGAGCAAGTTGCTTATGAGTCTATCAATGTAGAGCATATCGAATTTGCGCCAAAATTTAAGATTATCGATCCATTAATCCAACACCTAGCCTACGCGCTTAAGGCTGAGCTTGAGTCTGGTTGTTTGTCAGGTCGTCTCTACGGGGAGTCAGCGGCAGCAATGCTTGCAGTGCATTTACTCAAGATTAACTCACCTCTCAGACAACCCATCCAAGAGTATAAAGGTGGACTGCCTAGGGACAAACTGTCTCAGGTGATTGAGTACATTGATGAATATCTTGCTCAAAACGTAGGATTATCTGAGCTGGCTCAAGTCGCAGACATGAGCCAATATCATTTTGCTCGGCTCTTCAAGCGGTCAGTGGGTATTACTCCTCATCAATACTTAATCAGACAACGTGTGGAACGAGCAAAGCAGCTCCTGCGACGGCGTGATCTGAGCATCGCTGATGTTGCACTTCAATGTGGATTTGCTAACCAAGGGCACCTCGGCTACCACTTCAAACGTCTACTAAATACCACACCAAAGGTCTTTATAAAGAGCAGCAATAACCTGTAAAACAAGCAATAACCTGTAAGACTAAAAACTAAGTGAATCTATATTCTTAATCGAAGGGTGAATTGCTTGGATGCTCCTGAGCGCAGTATGCAAGTTGCTTAGAATCTCACCTTACCTGTAGTTACTCGTACCTTTGAAAGGGTGGTTCAGTATGTCAAAAGAGCACGTCAACCCAACATCCTTGTTTTCAAGCTTGAAATACGGCTTCTCTCAAATTGTCACTAGTGTCGGCGGAAGGACAGTATACTTATCTGGTCAAACACCATTTAACGCCGAAGAGCAAATTGTCGGTACCACTCGTCAAGAGCAGATGCGTCAAACTTTAAAAAATATCCAATCGGCGATGGAGGCTATTGGTGGGTCGCTTAAAGACGTCGTGTCGTTGCGCATCTATATGGTTGACTACAAACCAGACGAAGAAATCAATGTGATTGTTGATGGTCTCAAAGAGTTTTTTGTTGATGGTAATCCACCTGCAACAACCTGGATTGGTATTTCTTCCCTTGCCGTCAAGGACTTTCTGATAGAAATAGAGGCGACAGCAGTCTTGGAGTAATTACCAAGCAACCTACAGAAATCAATGCAGTTAACGCCTCGGGATCCTACCAGGGGCGTTTTTCAACGACCAATCTGCGTTTCCTCCTTCTGAATCCCAGCAAGCTCAAAAGACAGGCAGTATAGCTCGCTCTGTTCGAGTGTTGCATGAAAAAAGCCGCTCTAATATAGAGTTAGTCAATTACGCCCCTACGTCACTGGTCAAAACAGGTCCACATTGAGAAAAGATTTATGGACATTTGGCATGTTTTGTTAATAGCAATTTCAGTATCCCTAGCGGTGCCTTTGTTTTCTCGCGGGAACAATAATGAGAATGAAACCCGGATTGCATACATAGAACGCAAACTAGAACGAAAACTAGACCTACTCTTGAAGCACTTTGGCATTGAAGAGCAGGGCTACTCTGCCGATGATGATCTTGTTGACCTAATCCTCTCCGGACGAAAAATTGAGGCAGTCAAGCTTTATCGAGAACTACATCCTCATGAGAATTTAAAGAATGCAGTACGGGCTGTTGAGCATCTTATCCGTCAGCATGGCACAAAATAATTACAGTGCGCTCGCTAATCCTGCCGACTGGGTCTCCAAGCGTCAAGCTGACCTATCATTACACTCACAAGCTTAACTGCTTCGCTACTCTAGAATCACAGCCTAACAACTGCGGTGCAGCAGAGTACCACCTAGTTGCTAGTGAAGTTGCAAAGCCTTTGACAATCGTTGACTACGAGCGCTATACGGCTTCAACTACCGGCTAGGGCGTAGCTGAACTTTGCCCGTGAAGTGACCAAAAGCAACAGATGTTAAGTTGCTCACCTCAGCCTCCGGCCAGATCATTCATAATTTCTTCGTCATAAGTGTGGTGATTGAAATGCGGAATATCTGGGCATTTGCTTGGGGTGCGTTGGTTGGAGTGCTTGGTGGGCTAATTGGTCTGGGTGGTGCAGAGTTTCGCTTACCCGTTCTGGTCAGCATTTTCAACTATCGAACCCTACAAGCAGTCATTATCAATCTCATTGTAAGTCTCGTCACAGTCGCCTTTTCATTCATCTTCCGAAGTGGCGTCATTGGATTGGAGGACGTTGCTGAACATTGGGCAGTGATCGTCAACATCTTGGCAGGCTCTCTAATCGGCTCTTATCGTGGGGTCCACTACGCAACTCAGATCAGCGAGCGAACCTTACATTGGATCGTTGTAGGGTTTCTGATTTTTCTAAGTATGGTATTGATAGGACATAATTTCATCTTTAGTGTTGGTCGTTTGCAACTGCCAATTTTTTTGCGAATCGGCTTTGGATTCTTAGCAGGAATCGTAATTGGTATATTCAGTAGTATGTTGGGCGTGGCAGGTGGCGAACTGATTATCCCAACTATTATTTTGTTGTTCGCCGTTGATATTAAATTAGCAGGGAGTTTCAGCCTCGCGATTAGTATTCCAACGATTGTGATGGGCTTATTCAAATACAGAAGTCAGCAGCGACTAAAGGAGGTTAAATCAGAACAGAAATTTATCGGTTCAATGGCCTCTGGTTCAATTCTAGGTGCATTTGTTGGCAGCGGTCTTTTAAGGCATGTATCAAGTTCTCTGCTGTACTTGATCTTGGGTACAATTTTGTTGTTGTCGGCTTTGAAGTTGGCTAAGCACAAGCCAGCTGCCTAACACGCCCATGCCCATGCCCATTAGCCGCCGAAAATTGCTCAGTTATGATGCAGAGGTTGCCTGAGGTGGGTTATGGGCAACATTAGCTAGCCAATACCATAGCCGATCACAAGCCATGCCGAAGCCAACGAGGTATCTGTGGTACAAAGCTTTCGCCCAATTTCTAGCGAGCTGAAAAGCGGTTTAATCGAAGTTGCCTCGAACACCTGGACGATTGAGGCGAAAGGGTGTGTCTGCTACCGCTCTCCCATGCAGCCCCGCTATCCTTATACACATCGCGCAGTTGTGATTCGTCTCAGCGACGATAGCCTTTTCATTCTTTCCCCAATTCAGCTCACTCCCGATATTTGTGCCGATATTGATGCCCTTGGGGTTGTGAAATATCTCGTTTCACCCAATCACTTACATCATCTATATATGGGAGACTGGAGCCGAGCCTACCCCACTGCCAAGCTTTACGCATCACCCCGGCTGGCTTCAAAGCGCAAGGACTTAACCTTTTACAAAACGCTGTCTACAGATACGCCTGAGCCCGAGTGGGTTGGGCAACTCGACCAGTGCATTTTTGGGTCGGGGAATGGATGGTTTGATGAGATTGTCTTCTTCCACCGGGCGTCGCGCACTGTAGTCTTCACGGATATGGTCATGGACTTTGACCCAGCGACTTTTTCATCTATTTCGCGTGCTACCACTCAGTGGAACCAAATGTATCGACACACGCCGCGTGGCGTGCAGCTCGCGCACCTCTTTGACCGCGCATCTCTACGGGATGCCCTCAAGACTGTCCGTGGTTGGGAGCCCGAGTATGCAATAGTTGCTCACAGCCCCTGGTTATGTGTGGAAGGGAAGAAACAGGTCGCAGACTTCTTAGACTCTGCCTTCGATTGGCTGACCCCACAGCCTGTGCTCGTTGAATCCGTGATGACTGTAGCACGGCTCTCAACGCTCCTACTGGTTATCTGCCAATCCACGCACTCATTGTGTTTACCGCCGATATAGCTTATCCACACCTGACGAAACGGGGTGGGAGCAAGTAAGTTCCCTTCGCAATCGAACGACCCATTCCAACCATGCCTGCACAGACCCAGACTTCTTCTCAGAAGCAATGACATCGCGAGACATCAGGCTCGGCTACGCCTTAAACTTGCTTTCAGACTAGATAGAACTGAGCAAAGCAGTAGAAATAACCCCCTCCCTTGCTCCAGGCTCAGCTTAAGTTGAGCCTTAACTTAGTTATCTTGCCTGTTCAGAACTACTGAGACAGCCAATCATAAGGGTAGGACCCGAAGGAGAGCTTGTACATCTGCTCTCCTACAGCAGGAAGCTTGCGGGTCAGATTTTATAGCAGGGAGACAGTCGTCATGGATTCACGGTTGAAGATCGGTGGCTTGGTAGTTGCTTTTGCTGCAGCCATAGTAGTTGGGCCAAAGATCGTTTCGGCACTCAATCCCTCCAGTGACGTTAATACCTCTGGGACCTGGCCTCAGAATAACAAGTCCATTGAGAGCCCTGGCTTTCCCAGTGGCAACAAATCTATTGAGAGCCCCGGCTTTCCCAGTGGCAATAAGTCCATCGAGAGCCCTGGCTTCCCCAGTGGTAACAAGTCCATCGAAAGTCCTGGCTTCCCTAGTGGTAACAAATCCATTGAGAGTCCTGGCTTTCCCAGTGGCAATAAGTCCATCGAGAGCCCCGGCTTCCCCAGTGGTAACAAGTCCATCGAAAGCCCTGGCTTCCCTAGTGGTAACAAGTCTAATCAAGACCCTAAGTCCCAGGGTTACATCATTAATTCAACCCAGAGCGACCGGACCCAACCCGACCAACCAAGCCCAGCAGTTCCTTAAGCTGGATGGACCAGACGGGCCCGACCCAATTGACAAGATCGCCACTGCTTGACAGAACCGTGCAAGTGAATCAGGGCGCTTAGCTCTCCAGCTCGGCGCCCAGTTTTTCTGGGCTCAGTTTTCTTGGATAACCACCGATGTTTTGGGCGTTGAGATAGGTACGTGGCAAACGAAGAACATCTCACCCTGCTTGAGCAGGGGATAATAGCGTGGAACCAATGGAGGCAGGATGCTACTGAGCAGCCAGATCTCAGTGGTGTAAACCTCAGAGGTAAAAACCTCAACCGCCTCAATCTTGCCCAGGCAAATTTGCAAGGGACCGATCTCAGAAACGCCGAACTTTGCTACGTAGATTTCACTGGTGCTAATTTGCATCGGGTGAACCTCAACGAAGCGTATTTGATTCAAGCCAACCTCAGCAGGGCTGACCTCAGTGGCGCAAGTCTAATTGAGGCACATCTAGCCGAGGCCAACTTTGCTGAGGCCAATCTAGCTGGCGTTAACCTGACTGGTGGGGACTTAAAGAAGGCAAACCTGAGCAACGCTAACTTGAGTCGCACTGATCTCAGCGAGGCTAACTTCTTCGGGGCCAATCTCAATAGCGCCGGTCTAAACTTTGCCACTCTAGGATCTACAATTTTCGCAAACACTGACTTGACTGACGTGAAAGGACTTGACTCCTGCCACCACAAGGAGCCAAGTATTGTTGATCACCAAACAGTTGTTAGGTCTAGAAACTTAGATCCGACCTTTTTATATCAATGTGGAATTCCCCAGCAGGTGGCTGATTGCCTACTATTACTGCCACATCAGCCTCTGCAAACTTCAATCGTCAGTCAAGTGGTAGCCGACAATCCTCCTCGGCGCGCTGAGCTGTATCATGTTTTTCCAATTTCCAAAACCTACGAGCCTAAGCAAGGTTTTTTGTTGGATGAGAAAAAACTACAGAGAATTCATGACATTTTGCTCACTGGTCTGAACCGGTGTCGGGATCAGTCTTGCCTAATCTACGAAGTTTTTCGAGCCGACCATTCCTATCTGAAAACATCAAGAGTCGAAGACGTTTTCAAGGAAGGAAATAAGAATCTCAAGAGAATAACCAGAATTAGCGTTAGCAACGAGCACAGTAATGAACTAAAGCTAGAACTTGTCTTTCAAAAACTAAGCTCTGGTGGTCATACGGTGCTGAAAGTCGAGGGAGACAAAGCAGAAGCAACAGTTCCCGCCTACGAGGCGTTGCAGCAATACTTAGCCAGTCAAGTCAATGTCGTCAAGGATCAATCAAAGATTCGGCTTTTATTGTCTATCAAGATGGGCTTGCTATTTTTCTTGAACTTAACAGCTCTTCAGCCCCTGAGCAAACAGTATCCAATCCTGGCAGCCTCGGTCAATACAATCACTAATGTAACCGCGATCTTAGCGATCTTAATTGCACTGATCGGTGGCCTAAAATGGTACCTTGGGCCTGAGCTTGTCAACGACTATCTTTTCCCAGATAGCTTTTTTCTCTTCGGGCAAGAGACTAATCATTACAGAAAAATTCAAGAACTTCGTAAAACCGTAATCCTGAGCTTTGTTATCGCATCCGCGCTAGGGATTTTAGTCAACCTTTATACTAGTTGAGCCATTCTTTCCAAAACTCAGGCTCAAAGTTAAGAGCTAGGCAGAAAACAGAAGCCCACGTGAGCAGTTACAAGTGGATCAGCAAAGCGTCATGAAGAAAATCGCACTGGCGGAACACTTCGGTTCCGCCAGTGCAATTAGGAGCAAGTTTTCTACAGGCGAGTTCGCTATCTACTCAAACAAAACCATGCACAGAGCTATTTTTAGCTGTCTAGTCGCTACAGGGCTTTGCACACACTGATTTGTCGCTTGGCTCGCAAGATAGCGCCTTCTTTTTCCAATTTGCTTAGCGCTCGCGAAAAGGTTTCAGGGCTGAGACCGAGTTCACCTGCGATTATTCTGAAAGGTCGGTCCAGATAAACGTTTCCTGTTTCAGAAGGCTGGGCACAATTGCGCAGATATTGTAGGACGCGCTCTTTAGCCGAGCTAATTTCTCGCAACTCCAGGTGGGCCTGTAGAAACTGAACATGTTCAACCAGACCCTGCAACAAGTTTTGAGTTAGCCCAGGACGGCTCTGTAGAAACGATTTGGGATAGACCAGTACGCGAGAGGCAACCTCAGCAACGGCTGCATAGGCATAAACCTCAGAAAGGAGGGAAGCTTCAGCAAAACTGTGGCCTGCCCGCGCTATTTGTGAGGTGACCATTTTCCCCTCACTGGTGTAGCTAACCAGCTTGAGCCGACCCGTTTGCACGACAAAAAAAGCTAAAACTGGATCACCCGGTTGAAATAGAAACTGCCCTGGAGCGAGATCCTGATAGGTTAGCGTTGGCAGTAAATTTGGGGGGCACTGATTGTAGTTCGACCGCTCAGCTGTTGGAAAGCTGAATCTATCTAGATCAGGTTGATTGAGCGAGATAAACTCGAGCGTCTGATTTGAACCTAAGGGTGGAGAGGTTGGCCTGAGCGCTTGAGTGTTAAAGCTGGCCGAATAAATACTAACCATTTCGTCTTCTCCTATTAACTGGTTGTAGGGTATCGTCAAGAATTACTAAGAAGATCTAGACATGAATCCTTTGCAAGCAAAGTTTTCTTTCCCTAAAAATTGCCCAATCGGCCCGACGCCACGATTGCTGCTAACAGCCCTGTTCTGTCCCAGTTGCTATTGTGACGAACACCATTAATGAAGAATGCAGGTGTTTGAGTAACGCCACTGCGGGTTCCACTCTCGAAGTCTTCTTGAACTCGCTCGTCATGAATGTGGTCTGCCAACTCGCGTAAGACCTGAGTCACGTTCAAGCCGAGGTTAATGACATACTCCACTAGATAACCGTTACCTAGAGCGTGCTGATGATTGAATAGGATGTCATGCATTTCCCAAAACTTGCCTTGAGCAGCAGCAGCCTCTGCAACTTCAGCTGCCTTCTGAGCTTGAGTATGCAGTTGAGGCTGAGGGAAATGACGGAATACAAAACACAGCTGACCCGTAAGTTGGCGTTGAATTTCCTGCACAATGACATGAGCTCGACCGCAGTTAGGAGACTGATAATCTCCATACTCCACTAAGGTTACAACAGCCTCCTTCGAGCCTTGTCTGTGGTCACGCTCCCCTACTGGAAGAATCAGTCTATCCATATCTACCGCTTGACTCATGAGTTTCTCAGAGGCGTGTCTTGCGAATGGATGGGCGTTTCTACTTGAGGTCCATGAACAAGAGTATCGAGCTTGTAGGCTTTAACCACACTGCTCCTCAGTCATGAGTTTCAGCAGTCCCAGAACTTAGGGAAGTTGTTAGCTCTAGAGACAGGAAAAATCCTTATCCTTTGGCTAGGTCACATTGAGCCAAGTCATGCCTATCTAGATTGTGTTGGTCAAATATGTGTTGACCAAATGCATGTTGGCCAAACATGTGTTGGCCCAAGTTATGTTGGCCTAGCTTTGTGTTTGCCTGGACCGAACCTATGGGCCGAACATAGCCTAGTTAGCTGGCAACCTTTCTAGCCAGGATATCGTAACTAGGCTTCCCCAAACTTACCCTAGACGCGCAAGGCCTCGTTTGAGTGCTACTACCACGGCTTGTGTCCGGTCGCTGACTCCCAGTTTGACCAAAATATTGTTGATATGAAACTTGACTGTGCCACTGGTAATTGCCAGAGCAGTAGCGATTTCCTGGCTGCTTTTACCGGCCACCAAGTGCTGGAGCACTTCTAGCTCCCGCTCTGTAAGTTCTAGGCCACCAATCCGTTCGGTCAGCTTGACTGCTACGGTTGAGGCAATGTGCTTTTGCCCACTATGCACAGCACGAATGGCATCAAATAGTTCTTGGCAAGGGGCATCTTTAAGCAAATAGCCGCGCGCACCCGCCCTCAAACCCCGATAGATGTCCTCGTCCCCGTCATAGGTCGTCAGAACAATGATCCGAGCCTCAGGAAATTCGGCTCGGATCGCAGCAACGGCATCCGCTCCCTCCATGCGTGGCATGCGCAAGTCCATGAGTGTTACGTCTGGTTGATGCTGACGGAATAGAGCAATGGCCTCCTGCCCGTCTCCGGCCTGAGCAATGATTGTCATATCAGCTTCGCGCTCCAACAGCGCGGATAGACCCTCGCGCACGGGTGGATGATCATCCACAATCAGAATCCGAATGGCGCTGGCACTACTCATGACCTTCCCCTGCTCCTGCTGTACCTAGACCGCAACCACCACCACCACTTGCGTTCCCTCTCCTGGCGAACTGACGATAGTCAAACCTCCGCTGATTCGCTCGGCCCGCTCCTGCATACTGATCAACCCAAAGGAATCACGCTCTCTGGGCAGTGAGAGATCCAACCCCTTACCATTGTCTCGAACACAAAGACGGACTTCGTGGCCGCTAAAGCTCAACTCCAAATCGAGTCTGGTGGCTTCAGCATGTTTGAGAACATTGGTCGTAGCCTCTTGAGCGATGCGCAACAGCTCGCTTTCCAAATCAGGGGGCAAGGGACGCGGGGTGCCCTGAACTTGAAACTCAGCGCTGATTTGTGTACCTGCGGTTTTCTGGTGAAGATAGCGTTGAAGCGCATCGGTGAGATTATGGTCCTCTAGCCCTCCTGGCCTTAGGGCGCGGACTGAGCGGCGGGCTTCAGCCAAGCCAGCACGGGCAAACTTGCTAGCCCGAACAATATGAGTCTGGGCTGCCTGAGGCTGCTCCTGCACGATCCGATTGGCGGCCTCCAGTTGCAGAATGATGCTGGTTAGGGCTTGGGCTAGGGTGTCGTGGATCTCACGCGCCATGCGGTTGCGTTCTTCTTGCAGCGTTGCTTGCTGGGCTGCCTGTTTTGCCCTATCAGCCAGCCGCGTCAATTGAATCGCTAGAGCTGCTTGGTGGGCCAATGCATAGATCAGTTCCAGTTCTTCAGGCTTGAGCGCTGTCTTCTGCTCAAAAGCGAGGCCAAGCATACCAACCGGCTGCTCGCCAGCCATCAGAGCCAGAGCCGCTGCCTCATCATCCCCCACGCGACGATGCCACTCCAGCGTGCCAGGCCAGGCCGGGCCGTCAAAATCGTGGACATTGACCTGGTAGATCTGTCGGGTCTGGCACATGGCACTGAAGGCAGGGGTAATATCTGCCGAAAATGGGGATTGGAACAAGCCCGGCTCGTCCGCAACTGCGCCTAAATGAACCCGTCCAGCATTCACCGATAGATGCAGTTCGAGCGTATTGGCAGTGGCATTGAAGAGAAAGACATAACCTCGGCTGGCTCCAGCTTGCTGCGTGATTTCGAGCAGGACGTGACCGAGGAACGAATCCAAATCGGAGTCCTCTGCCAACTGATTCAAACTGCGCTTGAGGGCTTCGTTTGCTTTTGCCAGTTCTGCTGAACGTTCTTCAGCGGCTCTGGCACGTTCTTCAATGAGTCGCTCAACTAACTGTTTGCGGTGTAAAGCAGCCCCAATACTGTCGGCAGCAGCCGTGAGCACATCGATTTCTTGCTGAGTCCAATGGCGAGGGTTTACACAGTCATCAAAGCCAACACAACCGAGATAATGTCCTTCAATAAAGATAGGAACCACGCCAGTCGATTTAATTTCAAGCAACTCAAATTGGGCTCGGGTCACCTCTGGCAAGTCATCCACAACTCGCCAGATGGAGCGACCGGCATAAAGGGGCTGGATCAAGACCTGAAACTTCTCGTTGTCCATCACCGACATACCGACGGAGGCATGAGCGGAGCAACCTTCTGCAACCCATTCATAGGCGACACAATGTTGTCGTTTTTGGCTGAACGGATCTTGTCGTTCAAGGATCAGTGACACACGACTGATGTTGGCAACTTCTCCAACTGCCCGGAGAGCTGCTGGAATGGCTGTGTCCACATCCTCCGTTTCCAGCAGGTCTTTGGTAATTTGAGCCACAACAGAAAGTAGACAATCCCGTTGCTGCAAAGCCTCATTGGCTTTTGTCAGTTCTGCCGCCCGTTCTTGGGCCGCTTTTTCTTGCTCCCGAGCAATTGCGGCTTGTTTAGCCCGCTCAGAAAGACGGGCCAACTGTAAGGCCAAGGCCAATTGTTTGGCTAGTGCCTCGGCTAAAACAATCTCGCTCGCTGTGTAGGGTGACGTTGCCTTACGGCAGATCACCAGGGCCCCTTCGGCAACTCCATCTACAACCAGAGGGATGTTCAGTTCAGCTTCCCAGCCATGTTCGCGTTTAAACTCATCAAAGGCTGAAACTGAAGTTCCTTGCTCGTGATCTACAATGCTGGCTCGGTTGCGCTCTCGAATTGCACTTCCCAAATAGTCTGAAGGCACTTCAACCCCAGCAGCCAGTTTTCGGATCAGCGCAAACTTATCAGGATCGATGGCCTCTAACTCGTGAGGCAGGAAGACCCGACCATCAAGACACCAATAGCGCAGGAAAATCCAGTTGCCACCAGGCTGGTCGTAGAAGGCACAGCTTTGCCCACCAAAGCAGCGTGCCACCACCTTCAGAACCGGCGGCACAAACTCGTCAAGGTCATCAACAACGGCAAGAGCGTCGATAGTAGATTGCAAGGCATCATTTGCCTTCGCCAGTTCTGCGGCACGTTCTTGAGCGGCTTTTTCCCGTTCTAATAAGACTTGATGCTCGGCTTCTTCCCGAGCCTGCTGGATCCGTTTGCGTTGGATGGCGCTGCCAATGCAATCTGCCGCGATTTTTAATACGGCAAATTCAGACGGATTTCGCCGTTTTGCCTCACGGCAGTCGTCAAAGCCAACGACTCCCCAAAACTTGGTTTCTACAAAAATAGGAACAACGTGAAGTGATTTTATCCCAACTGCGGCTTGCACACTGCGAAATGGCTCGGGCATTTCTTCAAGCAAACAGCTGAAGCTCTGTCCCTGACAAAAAAGTTCGTACCATTCTTCAATTCCTTCGTAGCTCCCTTGGGCTGCCTCAGGGTGAGTAATTTGGCGTATGGTATGAGCGGAATCCCATTCGTACAAAATCCTCCACCATATTGAGGATGGATCAGATGGATGAGCAAAATTCTCGATCACTGCGACGCGATCGGTATCCAAGCTTTCCCCAATGATGCGTAGCGCAGTGTTAACTGCATCATCAAAGTTTTCTACCGTTAATAACGCATCCGCAGCTGTCGCTGTCGCCTCTAAGAGCCGATCGCGCTGTCTCAATTCTTCATTCGCTTTTGCCAGTTTCGCGGCCTGTTCTTGAGCTGCCTTTTCCTGTTCTCGGGCAATGGCAGCTTGCTTGGCTTCCTCTGCTAGTCGGGTGAGCTGAATAGCTAACGCAACTTGGTTCGACAAGGCAATGACCAGTTCGCATTCTTCCTGCGAAAAGACTCGTTGCTCACGAAAGCCTAGCCCCAAGAAGCCAACACTGCAATCGCCTGCCTTGAGCACCAGCGCGGCTACTTGTTTGCGTCCCTCCCGCAGATGCCACTCAACGCAATCTGGCCACATGGTTGCTTGTAATTCAGGATCCATGGTGACCATATCGAGAGTTAAGAAGAGGTTTTGCTCCTCCATCAGACGAAAGGCAGGCGTGATATCTACCGAGAAGGCAGCAGAAAAAATTTCAGGCTCAGTGGGTGTGCCCTGCTCGCTCAACTCCCCGTCAATGACCCGAGCAATTAGCTCCAACATCCGGTCCGGGTGCAGCACATATAGGTAAGCAAGATCAGCTTGTAGGGTAGCTGCAATTTCAAGCAGGACTTGCTTCAAGAAGCGGCTCAAATCCCCCTCGTGGGTGAGCCAGGAGAGGCTACGACGTAGGGTTGCATTAGCTCTCGCTAATTCACTGACCCGTTGTTGAGCGGCTTTTTCCTGCTCTCGAGCAATGGCAGCTTGCTTGGCCTCTTCTGCTAGCCGGGTGAGTTGCACCGCTAAGCTCGCTTGATGGACTAATGCCTGAGCCAGCTCAATTTGTTGGGCAGTAACTTGGTGCTCACGGGGAAGGCGAATAATCAACGCGCCGATACAAGTATCCCCCAACACCATAGGAACGTTGATTTCTTTGTACAAACCAACTGCTGCGATCCACTCGCAGTGTTTTGTAAAGGAATTCGTGCTGTGATCTTCGTAAATTAGACATTCCTTGCGCTGTTGCAGGGATTCAACTCCCATTAGCTCAGGCGGCACTCTGAAGCCCGTCAAGCCTGGATGGGTTGGGAAAACCTGGGATATTTCTTCACGGTCAAGGGTTTGCCCCTGCCGACTCATCAGACCAATGTGGGCGATGTCTCCCTCTGGGTGATACCAGTATTCAGTGATAGGGGCTTGGAATTGGTTGGCAATCACCCCCAGGACATGCCCCAAAAACTTGTCTAAATCCGGTTCCTTCGCCAGCACATCCAGCGACTGCTTGAGTGCATCCTTAGCTTTGGTTAACTCTGCTGTGCGCTCTTGCTCAGCCTGCAGGAGAGCTTGTTGAGTTCGGCGCAGTTCAGTGACATCGATCTGTGCGCCCCAGACATCAACAACATAGCCATCCTTGATGTTAGCGACAATGTTATTTAAGAAGTAGCGTTGCTGCCCTTGGGCATCAATTTCTTCCGTTTCTACATTGCGAACACGATAGTTATTTTCCAGAACAGTTCGAATAAACTTCCTGTTCTTTTCTGAGTCCTCCACATGAAAATCGGCGATTTCCAGGCCGGTTAAATCTTCAGGATTCTCAACCCCGTACATTGCAGCAAAAGCAGAATTAACTTCCTCAAGACGAAGATTTTGACAGAACAACTTAAATTGTTCTTCGATTGGCAAGTTGACTGGGAATGGCGGATCCAATTTTGCGTAATGGAATCCTTCGCTACTTAATTCGAACAGGGTCCGATAGCGCTCTTCCGATTCAGCGAGCTGATCAAGGGCTTGTGGGAGATGAGTATTGACCTGCTCTAATTCAGCCGCACGATCCTGGGCCGCTTTTTCCTGCACTTTAATCAGGGCAGTCTGCTTTGCTTCCTCCGCTAACCGAGTAAGCTCTAGTGCTAGCGTGGCTTGATGAGCTAGTGCTTGAACCAGTTCTATCTTCTCCGGGTTCGGCTCTAGCCATTCTCTAAAACACGGAGCCATAAACCCAATTACCTGACCACCTACTACAAGCGGCACAGCAACCACTGTTTCGTGCCCCATTTCTCGATGAAACGAGGGCGCTTGCGGAAAGCTATTGGGATCAGTCGCAGCCATCTCATGTGTCACAATCCAACCGGATTGAATTGCATTCCAACTTGGGCTAAGGTCTGCCGGTATGACTTCCCGAAAGGTTTCTAAACGTGGATCAGTGGCGATATCTACGATCTGACCATGCAGATAAATAGCTTTCATCGAAAGCGTATGGGTTGCTTTGTCATACGAGAACAAAGCATTAGAACAGGCTCCAATTTGCTCTGCGGCTTCGGTTAGCACATGTCCTAGAAATGCCTGCAATTCCGGCTGTTCGGAAAGCTTGCCAACCGCACGTTTCAAGACATTATTGGCTTTTGCCAGTTCCGCTGCCCGTTCTTGAGCCGCTCGTTCTCGTTTCTTGAGGATGGCAGCTTGCTTAGCTTCCTCCGCAAGCCGAGTTAACTGGATAGCTAGGGTAGCCTGCTGCGCTAGAGATTGAAACAGTTCCATCTGCTGCTCGGCCACCTGTTCCTGTTCTCGGAACGCCAGACCGATATGACCGATAGGTTGCTCGTTGAGCCGTAGGGCGAAGGCAACAATGCTCTGGTGTCCCTGCTCTTGGTGGAAGGCTAGTGTGCCAGGCCAGAATAGATGTGCTTCCTCAACCAGATTGAAGAACCTGGGTTGTCGCGACTGCAGCAAGATCTCAAAGAATGGGCTAGCGTCCACCGAGACTTCTGGGGGAAAGGGTTGAATTTCGAGCCGCCCTTCCAAAACCGTAGCCACTGTCGAGAGAGTGTTACGCTCCGGCTGCAAGACGGTGAAATGTCCAGCGGCGGCACCCAGTTGCTGAGCTGCCTCTAGAATCACATACCCCAGAAATGCCTTGAGATCCGATTCATGCGCCAACCTGTCGCCTGTTCGGCGGAGCGCTTCATTGGCCTTGGCAAACTGACGCTCCTGAACCTGAGCCGCTTTTACCTGCCCCCGTAGTGACTGCTCAATCTGCTGCTGTTGGGCAAGCGCTGCCCGCAATGTCTCAATTTCAGCCTGGGCACAGCGTAGTTCTGTTGTTATCCGGTCGCCTGAGTCAGACTCCGTTGACATTGCCTGATTAGCATTGGTTGCTTGTGCTTCAGGCATGATCGGCCTCCCGCAGGGCGTTAATTTCTGGAGTGTAGCCAGTCCTCCCTAACAGAAACGTTATCAGAGCTTAAGTCTAAAGTGTGTAGTTCCTTGCTACTATTCATGTCCTGGATCAACATTAACAACAGGTTAATTGATCCAAATCAAGATTCGAAGTTCTTCACTCAAAAATTAGCAGAATCAGTCATTCTGTCAGAAAACACTCACAGCCTAGCGTAAGAATCATGAAGGAATTTCAGGACCAAAATAAAGAAGCTTAAGTTGAACTTGAACAGGCTTATCAAGAATAAATGCAAGGTATTGCTACACGGGGACGGCTAGCTATTCCCTCAGCAGTGAAATAGCTAATCTGACCAGGCTGCTTGCCTAATACACCACTGACAAAACCCATTTGCGCTTAAGAATCTCATAACAGCGGTGAAAATTTCGTCAATACTAATCGATGCCCCAACCCTATGGCGAGGGCATCGATTAGGCGAGAAAACCAGCTGGCTGCTTTGAATGACTGCTTTAAATTGCTGCTTGGAATTGCTACTTTGAACTAGGGATTCTCATGCAAAAATGCATCGATTTGCCGCAGCTCGTCTTCATTCAGGCGGAATTGAGCGGCGCCAATGATACCCTCAACTTGTTTGGCATTCCGCCCCCCTACAATTGCAGCGGTCACTGCTGGATGGCGTAAGGTCCAGGCAATTGCAACTTCTCCTGGTGAGCGCTCATGCGATTGTCCGATTTGCCGCAGCAGCTCAACAAGCTTTAGGTTACGAGACAGGCGCGGCTCTTGAAATTCAGAACTGCCTTTGCGCCAATCGCCTTCCGCAAGATTGGCAACTCGTTCGGGTGTCATTGTGCCTGTGAGTAATCCGGATTGCATCGGGGAATAAACAATCACCCCAATGTTGTTCTCTTGACAATAGGGTAAAATTTCTTGCTCTATTTCGGGTTTAACTAGCGAGTAGGGTGGTTGTAGAGAGGTAACCGGAGCAATAGCTTGAGCGCGGCGCAATTGCTCGACGCTAAAATTTGAAACCCCAATGTGGCGGACTTTGCCTTCTTCCTTAAACTTTGCGAGTGTGCTCCAGCCTTCTTCAATTTCTGAGTCGGGGTTAGGCCAGTGAATTTGGTACAAGTCGATCGCCTCAACCTGAAGCCGTCGGAGACTCGCTTCCAATTCTCGTCGTATAGAATCTGTTTTCAAACTGCGACCAATTTCACGCTTCTCGTCCCAAATCATCGAGCATTTTGTGAAAATATAGGGACGCTGTGAGCGTTCTTTGAGCGCCTTCCCCACAATTTCCTCAGAATGTCCCAGTCCGTAGATGGCTGCTGTATCAATCCAGTTGACCCCCAGATCCAAAGCTCGCTGGATCGCAGTGATCGAGTCTTGATCTTCCTGCGGTCCCCAGCCGAATGCCCAATCGCCACCACCAATGGCCCAAGCTCCGTAGCCAATTGACGTAATTTGAAGGTCAGAGTTTCCTAACAGTTTTGTTTGCATTGTAATTTGTCTTTGGTTTGGCATTTGGAAGAGAGTCAGTGCTTATATTAAGCTCAATCTTGAGCACCGATGACCTGTAAGCCATGACCTCAAACCCATTCGCCAAGAATCGCAACGCTAAGCACTCCAGCTATAACCGTAAGCGCAGCTTAATAAACTATCAAGCAGACCAATCAAGTGCGTGCCATTACACCTGAAGCGCGAAGGTCGGGGATCTTTAATTCACATTTCTTCAGTCGATGCTAGACGAGCCTTTCCCTATCACAGTACCTATGCTTCCTCCAAGCACGCAATCGACGGGTTTCTAGAAGTTCTACGGCTTGAGTTGCTGCATGAGAAGCGGCCAATCAACGTCACCAATGTGATGCCTGCCTCAATTAACACGCCTCTGTTTAGCAAATCCCGTACCAAAATTGGGGTTAAGCCCCAGGGCTTGCCGCCATTTTATGAACCTGAGTCTGTTGCAGAGGCCATTCTCTACGTAGCAGAGCATCCAAAGCGCGAAATTGTGGTTGGTGGCGCGGGTAAGGCTTTTCTGCTCGGCCAGAAGCTCTCCCCCAGGCTTATCGATTCGCTCTTGCTGCTCCTCGGCTTTAAGTTGCAAAAGACCAAAGAGCCCAAGTCTGAGTCTGATCCAGATAATCTGTTCGAACCTATCTCCAGCGAGGACCGGGTAAAAGGAGATTTCACCAACCAGGCACGGCAAAGCTACTCTACCTGGTTGCAAACCCATCCCACCGCAAAGTGGGCGCAATTGCCGCCTTTGGGATCGCAGCTCTGGCGTTGCTTGTATCACCAGGCAGCCTTTAGAGGTGATGGCCCAGCACAGGGATGGCTCGCTTGACTGCTCCTGTCTACCAGAATGAGCAGCAGCGTCTCCCAAAATAGGTTCTGGTGACCAGGCAACAAGTTTTAGTTGCTTATTGATAGGGCTTAAGAGGCAGTTCAACCTGGAAGGTTGAGCCTTTGCCGACTGTACTCGTCACATGAATTTGTCCACCATGTGCTTGAACAATCTGGCGAACAATTGCTAACCCTAACCCAAAGCCACCGCTCCCCTGCGAACGCTCGGTGTCTACCTGGTAGAAGCGATTGAAGATATAGGGTAAGTCTGCTTCTGGAATCCCGATTCCCGTGTCGACCACCTGAATAATTGCCCATCCAGGCTGGGCAATTAGTCGCAACAGTACAGTTCCGCTGCCAGAAGTGTATTTACAGGCGTTGTCGAGTAAGTTTTCGACTACTTGCCTTAGCAAATCAGGATCAGCCCACAACTCAACTTGTCGCTCGGGTTGTTCGTAATTCAGTTTGATATTTTGAGATTTTGCTATTGTGGCAAACTGGCTTGCTAAATTTTTCAGTAGAGCGTTGAGACTGAGTAATTTTAGCGATTCAGGTGCAAGCCGTCCCTGATGGCGAGCTAACAAGAGCAAATTGTTAACCAAAACTCCCATAGACTTAGCGCTATCCACAATATTTCCCAAGGGGTGGTGGTAGCGCGAGTCATCGGCTGCGATGAATAAACCAAGCTGGGCATTGGTGAGGATAGCAGAGAGGGGCGATCGCAATTCATGGGAGGCGTCTGCTGTAAACTGTTGAAGCTGTTGATAAGCTTGTCGAATAGGCTGCATTGCAAGTCCACTGAGAAACCAACCTGTGAGTCCAATCAGGCCCAGCGTGATCGGAACAGCAAAAGTTAGCACAAGCTGAAACTGAGTGAGATTGTTTTGGGTTTCGATCAGTGGCGTCGCAACCTGAAGATAGCCAAGCACACCAGTTCTGCCTGCAACAGGTAATGTAGCTTGGCGCAGCCAGATCCCTGTTCCCAAAACTGGATCTGTTGATTGAATCGTGAGATAACCAAAGGAGGTATTTAACTGCTCTGGAGGAGAAGCCCCAAAAAAACGGACGAGCCGCCCTTCTACGTTATACCAGCGCACATAGATCAGATCTTCTGCAAGAGGATGAGATCCGCTACCCAACAAGGGAACATTACTCAGATCGACCTGGCTCTGGTTTTGGCGAACCTTATAGTTTACACTGGCGGCCATTACTCTAGTTTTGTCATAGAGCAGTCGGTCAATCCCCTTTAATTTGTCTTGCGCCTCAATCTGATAAATCACCCCAGCAAACAGCACAAGGATGCTTCCCATTGAGAGGGTGAACCAACGAGCCAGATTGCGACGACTTTGGTTGAACACGTCTTGCCTTCACAATCACTGTTTTTTGGGGCATTGCTGTTCGGGAGAAATTAGGCGGTAGCCCATACCATAAATGCTCTCAATCCAATTAGCAGCCCCTACAGCCTGCAAGCGTTGGCGAAGTTTGCGAACCAGAACGGTGATTGCATTGCTTTCTGGTTCAGTTCCCCATTCCCACACAGCTTGTTCTATCTGATTGCGCGTCAAAACCTGTCGAGGATGGCGCATGAGATACTCCAACAACTGGAACTCTCGACTGGAAAGGGAAACCACCGTACCCTGCCGTTCTATGGTGAGAGCGTCAAGGTGAAGGTGCAGATCCTCAAGCCGGAGCGTGTCACCTTGCCAAAGGGGCGAGCGCCGGCTTAATGCCCGCACTCGTGCCATGAATTCAACCAAGTCAATAGGTTTCACCAGATAGTCATCTGCACCCGCATCTAGCCCACTCACTTTTTCAGGTGTGGTATCTCTTGCTGTGATCATCAAGACCGGAGCTGTTTTTCCCGCTGATCTATACTGACGGCACAGATTTATGCCGCTGACTCGCGGCAACATCCAGTCCAAAATCAACAAGTCGTATTCTTTTTCCGATAAAAGCCATTGAGCTGTCTCTCCATCTTTTACACCATCTACGCTATGCCCCGCCTGAGACAGCACCGTTTGCAGCGGCATCAGTTGTTTGGGATCATCTTCTACCAGCAAAACTCTCATATCTCTGCTCACCTCCTCTATGGTTTGCAGCTTTAGCATTAGAGTTTGAAAAAGCTGGCGCATCTACTCTAGGCTGTATTCTGGAATAGAGCAGGCTGTACTAAAGTACAGAGGAGATGGTGGGTTCAGAGCAGATGGAAAAATAGTTAATGATTAAGCGTTGGTTGCAAGCATCAGGTGCAGAGTTCTGGTTGCCACTGCCATTTGTAGCGATCATGTTTTGGTCTGGCTCCAATTTCATAATGGCCCAAGAATTGAGCAAACCTCAAATAACAGAGAACAAACTTCAGGCAGATACTCAGTTTGAAGCAACTGTATCTATCAACATATTGCTAATCAATGCGGTTATTAACCGACAGCAAGGAACGACTCAGATTGAGGTAGAAACAGCAGAACCTATCTTAAAGCGGCTGGAGTTAGATCTGCCGATGACCAACACAAGCCAGATAGAGGAAGCGATCGCTCAAGAACTTCACTTATCGCGTCAAGATGTTCGACAGCTAGTTCGCTACGAAGTCATTGAATGAGGTTTTTCTAGAGCCAGTGCTGATACTAATGAGTTACACTGTGGCTGGCAGTAGCTGCGTTGGCTTTGGCGCGGCTTAGGCGACGTAGACCATTCAAATCTAGATAGCTAAACCCAACTTTTGAGAAAAAGGGTAAAACGCAGAATAGTAACGTTTCAATTGTCTGGTTGACCCAATTCAAACCAGAAGGGCCAATTAACCAGACGATCGGATAGCTAACCCATAGTACTGTAAAGTAGGTCGAAAGCCTGTTATAAAGCCTAGACAGCTCTACACCTTGCCCACGGGTTTTGGCCCTCAAAGGTATCCAAATTCCCCAAAGAATGACTAGAAACGCAACGACACCACAGGTGTACCACAGAAACCTGGCTTCACCATTTCCAGATAAATCCGCGATTAATCCTGTTACGACAACTATCGTCTGAGTTGCCATTAAGGCAGCGATTAACGTCCAGTCTTTTGCAATAAAATACATTGCCGTCCAAGACAATGACAGCAATAGCAAAGGGGTTGTGACGATCCAGTCAATGTAACGAGCGTAATGGGTTATTTGACCTGCAATTTCAACTTTACCCTGACCAAGTGCCATCGCCATGTAAGCCAGCCCTGACCAGATGGGAATGAAGGTAGCAACTAAATACTCGGACTTGGGAACGCCACGTGGATTGTTGCCGAGTGACATGAAATAAAACGCGCCAATCATCATTGAAATTACGTAAATCCAATGAAATGCGGTCTGTAAGTCCATAAGCTATCTCCGTTTCTTCTCAATCTTAAATCATAAATGTGATCCAAAAGTGAGTAGTAGGTTCCTACTACTCACTTTTGGATCACACTCCTGAGCAACACTATGAGGATAGTTGTAGGCAACATTGGCTTACGGCAGTTGTATTGCTCTTTTGTTATCGAGTGTGGAGAGAGTCAATGACAGCAACAATGGATAGCCTAAAATCAGCGGAACACCAATGGCATCACCTCTCCAATGAGCAGGTTGCCCGTTTGCTCAAAACTGATTTGGAGAGTGGTTTATCGTTTACAGAAGCAGCAGAGCGACATGAACGTTTTGGCCCCAACCAGTTAACAGCTCAGAAAAAAGAGAGTGCCTGGCTACGTTTTTTTCAGCAGTTTAATCAGCCGCTCCTCTACATTCTACTAGTGGCAGGACTGATTACAGCCTTTCTGCGAGAGTGGATTGATTCAGGGGTGATTTTTGGTGTAACGCTGCTCAATGCCACGATTGGCTTTATTCAAGAGTCAAAGGCCGAGGATGCAATTGCCGCTTTGGCCAAATCTGTTACGACTGAAGCAACGATTCTCCGCACTGGCCAGAAGCAAGTTGTTCCATCTAGTGAACTGGTGCCTGGCGATCTTGTCTTGCTATCTTCTGGGGATAAGGTTCCTGCGGATCTACGGCTCATTGAGACCCGCGACTTACAGGTCGATGAGTCAGCATTAACAGGAGAATCTGTCCCAGTAGAGAAAGAACTTCAGCTACTAGCAGCGGACACGCCCCTAGCAGAACGCACAAATATGGCGTTCACCGGCAGTCTAGTGACGTTTGGCCAAGGACGCGGACTGGTAGTGGGGATTGGTGAGATGACTGAGACCGGACACCTTTCCCAACTCATGCAGCAAAGCACCACACTGGAAACCCCACTGACTCGCAAAATTGACAGATTTGGCAAAACCTTGCTGTATGTCATTCTGGGCTTGGCTAGCTTCACATTTGTCGTAGGTATTGCCCAAGGGCTCTCTTGGGTTGAGGTGTTCAAAGCCGCTGTGGCTCTGGCAGTCAGTGCCATTCCTGAAGGTTTGCCCGCAATTTTAACGGTCACGTTAGCGACCGGGGTTTCCCGGATGGCGAAGCGGCATGCCATTATTCGAAAACTACCAGCAATTGAGACGTTGGGTAGCACAACCGTCATTTGTTCTGACAAAACTGGAACCTTAACTGAGAATCAAATGACGGTTCAAGAAATCGAGGCAGGTGGAAAGCGTTACCGGGTTAGCGGTGGAGGGTATGCACCAAATGGAGAAATTTCCCTTAACGGGCACTCCGTTGACCTAGAGAACAGCCCCGCCTTATATGAATGCCTTCAAGCAGGACTGTTGTGCAACGATTCCCATCTAGACGTGCAAGACGGAAACTGGGCTGTAGTGGGCAGCCCAACGGAAGGGGCATTGGTTGCAGTTGCGCACAAAGCTGGGCTAAACACCGACCAACTAAATCAGGTACTTTCTCGGCTCGATACTTTGCCGTTTGAGTCACAGTTTCAATACATGGCAACGTTGCATGACAATCACCCAGAACGATTGATTTATGTCAAAGGCTCAATTGAGGCAATTCTCAAGCGGTGTCGTCAGATGCTGAGTGAGGATGCAAAGGTGATTGCGATAAACCCAGAGCATATTGAACAAGCCGTGGATAAGATGGCAAAAAAAGGGCTTCGAGTTTTGGCACTTGCTAAGAAAGTTGTGCCCGCTTCTCAAGCCTCAATTAAGCATGCTGACCTTGCTCAAGGCTTGGTTTTTCTGGGGATACAGGGCATGATCGACCCGCCTCGCCCCGAAGCAATTCAAGCAATTCGCTCCTGCTGGTCTGCCGGAATTCAAATCAAGATGATCACGGGTGACCATGCTAAAACAGCCGCGGCCATCGCCGGACAGATGGGGCTGAATCAAACTGGAGAGGCTCCCGTTCTAACAGGTCAAGAACTTGCCCAACTGAATGAGGAGGAACTAGCTAATGCCGTTGAGCAGAGTAGTGTGTTTGCGCGTGTAGCGCCAGAGCAAAAGCTTCATATTGTCAAAGCACTTCAATCCAGGGGCGAGATTGTGGCAATGACTGGTGATGGAGTCAATGACGCTCCTGCCTTGAAGCAAGCTGACATTGGTGTAGCAATGGGCATAACAGGTACCGAAGTCACGAAAGAAGCGGCAGATATGATTCTGACGAATGATAACTTCGCCTCCATTGAGGCAGCAGTTGAGGAAGGACGCACAGTTTACAAGAATTTGCTGCGGGCGATTGCCTTCATCTTGCCGGTGAATGTTGGAGAGTCCATGACTATCTTGATCGCTGTACTTTTGGCAACTCCGCTGCCAATTTTACCAGTGCAAATTCTCTGGCTGAATATGGTCAGTTCAGTTGCCTTAAGCGTACCTTTGGCGTTTGAGCCCCCCTCTCCTGACATCCTGCGACAGCCTCCTCGTCCTGTTAATGAGCCGCTTCTATCTCGTAGGTTAATTACCCGGATTTTAGCAGTTTCATTGTTTAACTGGCTTGTGATTTTTGGAAGTTTTGAATGGATTATTCGCACCACAGGAAACGAAGCTTTAGCTCGGACAGTGGCAGTTCAAGCATTGGTTGCCGCAGAAGCTTTTTACCTGCTAGGCATTAGCCGCTTTGTCCCAGCAATCACTGCTAAGTTGCGCGGCAAAGATGAAGCATTCGGCTATGCGGTGGTGTTTGGGATTGGAGGGGTCTTCATTCTCCAATTCCTGTTCAGCCAATGGAGCATTATGAATCAGCTATTTGCCACCGAAGCTTTAAGCATGGCTCAAGGTTTAATTTGTATCGGAGCTGGGTTACCTATGATTGCCTTGGCAGCTTTGCTGAAGCGTTTTGCACCTCTGAACTAGATTGCTTCTGTAAGACAGCTTTGCAGATCGTATTTACACATTGCTCATCAAACGTCAGCATTAAGATTTCAATTCTTCTTATGACTTCTCAAAAACTCAAACACGCGGTCGGAATATTGCCTAACCGTCGGGATGCAGAACAGGCACTGATTGAGTTAAGGAATGAGAGTTTTCCTATGCACAAGATTTCAATGATTACCAAAACTTCTGATAGTGAAGTTTTGCATGATCAAGGTGTGCAGCAACACTCATTGACAAGAGCAGAAGGGGCAAAAGCAGGTGCGGTTGCAGGAAGTACAGGTGCAGGATTGCTAACTTTAGTGGTTGGATGCAGTATATTGCTGGTTCCCGGAATTGGTCCTGCGTTAGCTATAGAAACTCTTCTGGCAACATTCTTAGGAAGTGGAACTGCAGCTGCAGTCGGTGGTTTATATGGTGCATTTCAAGGTTGGTTGGTACCAAAGGAACAAGCAAGAGTTTACAACGATAGATTTGATCAAGGAGATTGTTTAGTAATCATAGAAGCAATAGAGGATGAGGTCCAGATGGCCGCATCGATTCTTAGCCGCTGGGGAATTCAGATGTGGCGTGTCTATGATTCTGTTTGAATTTCAGATGATGGATTCCGTTTTTGTGAATGTCCGTTTAAGGTGGGACAGAGGGGCCGCACATCAGCAATTGCAGCCTTATCGCAGTTCTAGCCCTGTCTGTATCACCAGCCGACAGAGGTGATGGCCCAGCACAGGGATGGCTCGATTGACTGCTTCTGCTTACCAGAATGAGCATCAGACATCCGCCGGTATAGGTTCTGGTCACCAGACGACAAGTTTTAGTCACCAGAATTTATATCCTGGTCACCAACCCAATAAATCTGGTCACCAGCGTAACGAATCTGGTTACCAGCTTAATAATTTTGGTTGCCAACCTAATAGAGCTGGTCACCAGGACAACCAATTTGGTTGCCAGCCTAATAAATCTGGTTACCAGCCTAATAAATCTGGTTACCAGGATGTACATTTGTGTCGAACTTTACATGATTTCATTTCAAGTTCTTAACAGTTAAGTCGAGGCAGGTGTGATCGCGTTAGAGAATCTATTGAGCTTGGCTAGAGGGACGATAGAGCCCTCAGTGAATCTCCCGAGTTGCCCTCAGACAGCTCTGACCTAAACACTAAAAATCTTTGCCCAACCCTATTTACAACTGCCTAAATTAGCGCTACATTCTCACTCAGTCTCGCTGGCGAGACGTTACCTGGTGCCGTTTGTGCAACACCAGATAACTGACCCTCGTGTTGTTCTTGACAACGCGAAGGCTGAGGGAAGTTTAACACCGACCAAGGCTGTTCTTTGGTTTCGCTTCGCGGGCCATAGAGCAGGTCCGTTAGCAGACAGACTAAGGGGTCAAGAGGTCACTAATTGCCCCTTTCCATTGACCATTCATCCCTGCCAAGGGCGAAGCACCAAAGTCGAAGTTCGGGACTTAGTCCCAACTTTGTGCCCACTGCTTTGCCCTAATCCAACCATCCTGATTGCGATAAAACTATGTCTTGCCAAATTCGTTGTGCCCTCTGGGATCTGATTTCCCGTGAGGCCGAATTGCCTGCGCTCAACAAACTGATTCTGCTAACTATCGCCAATTACACTGAGCCCTACCGCAGCAAAACTCCGGTGCCCATCTCCCTAATTGTGCGTGACACCCGCATTCAAGAACCCGACCTGCGCAAGTTCTTCACCAGCCTGGAAAGCGGTCACTGGATCGAGAAAACTTTAGTGCCTAATAGCGAAGGTCGCCCACCGATCACCGTCTACCATCTTGCTCCTCGTCTGCTTCGCGCCGCTCAACGTCAAACCGATCAGCCCTTCGTCTAAAGTCAGGAATCTAGACTCTTAGGAAGGCTGCCTACGAAACTGCCGACACGCCCGTGAACTGGTGTTTGCACACACCGTAGCTCTGGCTTGCCGCGACCGTCTCTAGTCAGTCCACGCCCTAAAAACTCGGTGCGTTAACGCAACGTTTATCGAGAGTAGGTAAACTGACTACAAGCTAGGGTGGGTCGCCGCCCTTGACCTGCTGCTCCATCACTTAGGAAAAGCCCCCAACGGTTGCCTTGGGGGCTCTACTTCTTGCATCTGAGAACGATCAGCTTTCTTGAAAAAACCAATGTCGGCTGTTGAGGCTACACCGACGACACTAAGGGTTGCCAACGAAAATACCGCGCCCGTTAGTACCGATGAAGACCTGCCCAAACACCTGGCGGCTTGCCTCCATCACATTGGGGGAGTTGCCAATCGCATTCTCCGGGTCACCAATGGAAGTCCAGGTTTGTCCCCGATCCAGCGAGCGAAAAATCCCTTTGTCCTGGCCCTCAATGCTGCCATAGACATAGAGAGCGGGGATTGTGCTACCCGCCTCTGGCAAACCAAACGCAAACAGATGGGCGTTGCTAACCTTGGCAATGGGTGTAAAGGTTGCGCCACCATCAGTAGAGCGGTAAAGGCCATCAGCATCCAGGCTGGCCCAAACCTCACCGGCAACCCCCGGCACAGTTTTGATCATGGACCAGTCTTCACTGGGCAGAGAGCTGTTGATCAGGTTAAAAGATGCGCCACCATCATCACTGCGATAAACCTTACCTGCGCTGTAGTAGTAGAACCGATTGCCGTCTACCTTGTCTGCAACTAGGGGCTGCGACCAGTTCCACGGTCCCTTAGGACCATTGGGCAGACCAACAACGGGAGCCCAGCTTGCACCGCCATCTGCACTGCGAATTGCTTGTCCCTCGCTAACCGTCACCAGCAATAGCTGGGGATCCGTAGCCGAGACCGCTACCCGCTGGGGCAGAATACCCGTTGGGAAAGAGGCAAATTCAGTCCAGGTCACACCACCATCCGTAGACTTCGCGCCTGAATAAACCTCAGTGCTGCGCCGACCGCCAACTCGCACCATTTGCAGCGGATCGCTTTCGCTGTAAGCAATGCTGTAGGTGTCCTGGAACGAAGTCTGACCTGCTCCCATGCGTTGACTGGGATAGGCGGTCAACCCATTGTTATGGTTGAAGCCATCCACATCTGCCAGACCACTTAACAGGACAGAGCCACACGGAGGTGCAGCCAACGCAAACGTGACAACCTGCTCATGTCCTTGCTCGTAGTTCGTCCAGCTTACTTTAGAGGCACTGATATCATCCGTTGCCCAAACGCCATACCAATCGGTCAGCCAAACCCGACCTTCAACCTTCGGATCAAATTCCACTGAAGCAACCGAAGGGTGAGAACGCATAAATTGAGTCCACCAGGGAACGGTGCTATTGGTGGAACGAGCCTTCTCCACCCAACTTGCCCCACCATCCAGAGAGCGATAAAGCTTGGTCGAGGGCGTCTCACCCAGACTGACTAATATGTCATTAGCATTGAAGGGATTGATGCTAAGCCCATTGAATACCGCTGTTGAATTGAATGGAGAAATATTCTGCCAATTCTGGTTTTGGAATTTACTAACCCCGGCATTATGCGTGACGTATAAAGCATCATTACTGGCAATCGTCATGCGATTGACTTGTATCGGACTGCCAGCCAGTTTGCTCCAGGTGACCCCGGTATCCGTGGATTGATAAACCCCATCTCCATAGGCACTGGCATAAACAAGACCGGGAATATTTTTGTCAAATTCAATATCAGTAATGCCAATACCCGGCGTGGAATTACCTGCAAATGAAGTGACTTTTGACCAGGTAGAACCAGCATCTAAGGTTTGCCACAGCCCATCGCGGCGGGACCCAAACAAAAGATTATTAGAATCTAGAGGATTAATGACTAGTCTCTCGCCCGTCCAGCGTTTCGCTTCATTGCCGCCCATCGGCAGATCCAGGCTGAGCTTCTGCCAATGAGCCCCCTGATCTGTAGATTTGAAAATACTGCCCTTGTCTCCCCATTTTGAGTATTTGCCTGCGGCAATATACACAGTATTTGGGTCATTGGGATCTAGCGCTAGCGATTCACCGCCGTAGTAACGGTTCTGCGCAAGAGGAAAACTATCGGTCAGCGGAATCCAACTTTGATTGACGGCATTCCAGCGGTAGAAACCACCAACATCTGTCCTGATGTAAGCGAGATCTTGCTGCTGAGGATGGTGATAAATCCCTGTCACATAACCACCGCCACCAATCGAGACATTACGCCATTGATAGGCGTCGGTTGAGCGGGAAATCAGCTGGTTGATTTGACTAGGGCTAGACCAAGTCATGCTCAAAGCCCTTTCGTCCCTGTTGTAGTCTTCCAGTTTGAGGTTGTAGCGTTGACTAACAGTTGACGCGATACCTGACTCCACCTTAGTAGAGCTAGTTGTGGCGTGAGTCCAGATGTTGCCAAGCGGCTGTCCCTGACTCCGTTGACTAACCCCACTTGCAAAGTCAGCAGTACGGGTATAATCGTTAGAATTTATACCTTTAGAATTCTGCCCTGAATAGTTTGAATTCCTAACTTCTGCAAGGAAACCTGCCTGACTGCTTCGGTTCTCATGTAAGCCCAATCCCAACGGGCCTTGCATCCTACGGTTTTGTGCTGTCTCTAAAGACTCTAGAGAACCACTACCCAAGCTCTGCTTGACAGGACTAATCCGAGCGTCAGTACCGGTGTAATTCACTACACAAACCCCCGTAAATTAGATGTCTTTTTCCGTTGTATTTTGCCCACCGAGCCAGCAGTTAGCAACAGACAAAGCTCCACAGAACAACTATACATACCTGCGGTAGCTGTCAGAACCGGGTAAATCCTTACAGCCAAGACATTGGGCCAATCAACTTAAGAATCCTCAGTGCAAACCACTCGTTTTCTAGATAGACAATCAATTAAGTCAGAAATGGCTTTTCCATCCTGCATACTTCTTTTTACTTAGACGTAAAGGTACCAGCAGCTACAGGTTGCCAGTAGCTTTTACAAGTCAAAAGTGACTAAACAGGACAGGGCATGGCCTAGCGGCGCTGCTAGGCCAGATAGAAGTGCAACTGCTGTCTACATGCCCAAGGACTACGAGGCTAGCTACCCGAACCTTGATATTGTTTGTCACCAAATAGTACCGCCCGAGCCTGCTCATCAATCGGGCCTTGGCGAACGCGGTCAGCTAGAACTGCAAGACCTTTTTGTACAGCTGGGCGCTCACCAATGGCATTGAACCAGCGCTGCACATGCGGGAAGTCAGCCAGGTTTTGGCCTTGGCGTTCGTAGGATCTGAGCCAGGGGTAAGTTGCAATATCCGCAATCGAATAAGCCCCTGCTAAATACTCTTGTTCGGCAAGGTGTCGATCCAGCACCCCGTACAGTCGCCCCGCCTCTTTGGTATAGCGGTCAATTGCATAGGCAATAGGTTCAGGCGCATAGCTCCGGAAGTGATGCGCTTGGCCCAGCATCGGACCAACACCACCCATTTGAAACATCAACCATTGAATCGTTTGGTAGCGTTCACTCGGTTCAGTGGGCAACAGCTTGCTAGTCTTCTCAGCGAGATAGATCAAAATTGCGCCAGACTCAAACAGAGCATAGGGATGTTCCCCTGGCCCTTCTGGATCAACAATTGCCGGAATTTTATTGTTCGGGCTGATCTTGAGGAAGTCTGGCTCAAACTGGTCTCCTTTATTAATGTCAATTGGAATGACATTGTAGGAAAGCCCTAATTCTTCCAAAAGAATCGAAACCTTGAAGCCGTTGGGAGTAGGCCAAGTGTAAAGATCGATCATAATTACACCGTAATTCTCTGGTTCAGTTGTGTTTTAGCTGCGTCAAATTCTTGAAGCACTGACGTTAGCAAAGCACAATTCAAGGAGTTGTATTTGGTCTGACCTTGACGCCTTTTCTCTAAAAGACCCACATCAGCTCTAAGCCTGACGAGTAGCCGCTCGGGTATAAGCCGTGACGTAAGCCGGGGGTTCAATCGCTGAGGACAAACGCGGATCAGCAATCGGTTGTGCCGTAGCCAATTCTAAGGGAAGTTCCCCTGCCCAAACTGGCAGAGCATAATCCTCTTCGTCATCCACCGGTGGACCCGTGCGTACTTTGGCTGAGGCCTCAACCAGGGGCAAAGCAAGCACTAGAGTTCCTGTCAGTTCACTGCGATTAGGTGGACGAACTTCAGACCAGCGTCCTGGCACAATGTGTTCTGTAAACGCCCTCAAAGCCTCTAATTTCTGTTCCGGTTCAGAGACGATAGAGGCGGTGCCAAACACAACAACAGAACGATAATTCATCGAATGATGAAAGGCAGAACGAGCTAAGACCAGCCCATCAAGTAGGGTGACCGTTACGCAGACATCAATGCCAGTTTGCAGCGTGCGCAACATGCGGCTGGCAGGCGAGCCATGAATGTACAGTTGCTCTTCAATGCGCCCGTAGGCGGTGGGAATCACGAAGGGATTGCCGTCAACCACAAAACCGACATGGCAAATCAAACCCTCATCCAGGATTTGGTATACCGTAGTGCGGTCGTATTCTGCGCGTTTGGCAAGACGTTTAACCGTACTGCGTTGTGTCGGTACGAAGGCTGGACTTTCTATGCTTTCCATGATTGAAATACCAGATTAAGCTTCTTGAGTCGGATCAACAAGACCAAAGGCTCGAACCGGGAATGTACCAAAGTTCTTGACTTTGACCGGTACTGAGAAGAACTTGAAGCCCTGTCTCGGTAAGGCTTGCAAGTTGCAAAGATGCTCAACAATTGGAATCTCAGCTCCTAACAGAAGCGTATGGACCGGCCGATGACCGTCACGAGTATCGTCGATGTTGAGCGAGTCAATACCAACCAGAGCTACTTGTTGATCGACTAAGTATTGAGCAGCCTCTTTAGTCAAATAGGGGTGATCTTCAAAGTACTGGTCAGTGCCCCAATGTTGGTCCCAACCTGTTTGGACTAAAACAGCTTTGCCCTGGAGTTCAAAATTGGCAAAGGCTGAGGCATCAATGGCTTGACCCTTACTGCTCTCGACTTGCACAACAATCCCTTCTAAATCTGCTAGAGAAGCAAGCGGTAGTTGAGATAGATCTTTGCCGTGGGCATAGCGATGGAAAGGGGAGTCGAGATAGGTACCTGTATTGGCAACCATATCGATTCGACCAATTGAAAACTCAGTCCCTTCTGCGTAATGATCTTTTGACGCTTCCCGACTGAGAAAATCACAAATTAGGGGGGCAGGTAGACCTTTGTAAGTGATCATGCCGTGCTCGACCGTGTGACTGACATCTACAAAGTTTTGTTCGCGGTCTTGATCTGACACAATCTCATCCCTCATCGATACATCCTTTACAGAAGCGCTTTCAAAATCTGGGCTACCAGCTGGGCGGTGCGTTGGTCCATATCCTGTTGCGGGGTGTACTCCACAATCTCAATAGCTTTCAGGCCTGGATGTTGTCGGATTAGGCGGAACGCAGCCAACAGTTCTGCGGCTTTGATGCCACCCGCCTCTGGAACTCCGACTCCCGGTGCATCGGAGGGATCCAAAGAATCCAGATCGAGGGAGAGACCAAAGCCGCCCGTTCTGTCCGTGACAATTTCAAGCGCCTCCGCCAAAACGGTATCTAGACCTCGCTCTGCAACTTCCGTCATCAAAAACACCCTCACGCCTAATTGCTGAAGCAGGCTAACTTCTTCTGCCTCAAAACTGCGGGCACCAATCACAGCGACCTGCTTTGGGCTAAGTTTGCCTCCCACACTCTGAAGATCGACCAGACTGGTTTCGCCCTGGCCAAGCAGCGTGGCTAGACCCATACCGTGACAAGCCTTGGAGGGGCTGGTTGCAAAGGTGTGAGAGTCGAGGTGGGCATCCAGCCACAGCAACCCTAAGTTTTGTCCCAGCCCTAAAGCCTGGGTCAGACCACTCCAAGTACCAATGGCAACCGAATGATCACCTCCCAAAACCACGGGGAAATAATCCTGCTTCACAGCATCAGCCACGGCGATGGCGACGTCTTGCACATGGGCTAACACCAGTGGCAACGCTTCCTGCTGCTGGTTGATCTGATGGCTGGCGTACCGCAAAGCAGGGTAAACCGAGGTCAACCAATGGGCAGGAATGCCTGTTGCCAGCAGTTGCTCCACGAGTCCACTAGCCTGCAACGCAGCTGGGCCATCTTCACTGTGGTGGCGGCGGGCTCCCCAACCGGTCGCTGCGCCAATCAGGCCAATCGCTAGTTTTGTCTGGGCAAGGTTGGGCATGGAGTATTTGGCATTAGGTCGGACTGGTTAGCGTGGCATCGTCAGCCTAGCGGTGAGAATGGTCTTGCACAAGCGCCAATTTTGGCTTGAGCAACCAGTCCACTTTGCTGAACTTTGTCAGCTTCATTGCCAATGGACTTCGCAATTAGTCTGGATCCTCAACAGCCCCTGCCGCTGCACCGTCAGCTCTACGCAGAGTTACGTCAGGCGATTCTGACCGGTCGCCTGACGCCAGGGCAGCGCCTGCCCTCGACCCGAAGCTTCGCTCAGCTCCTGGGCATCTCCCGCGCTACGGTCACACTCAGCTACGAGCAACTGCTCAGTGAGGGCTATCTGCAAGCAGTAGTCGGTTCTGGCACCTTTGTTTGCCAGCAGCTTACCGATGAGTTGCTGCGGCCTGCACCGATTGCAACCCCGCTTCAGGCCGTTCAGGCTGGCGAACCGCACCTGACCCTGTCTGACTACGCCATCAGCCTGAGCCGTATCGCTCTCTTTGAGCCGCCTCTACTCGATGCGCAAATCAGCTTTCGCGGGCAGCCAGATCTCGACGCCCTTCCGCTTCAGCAATGGCGACAGCTCTTGTCGCGGCATTGTCAAGCTCATGAGCAGGCGATGCTTGACTACTGTCCAGACCTGCTAGGCTATCGACCTCTACGCGAGGCAATTGCCCGCTATCTAGCCCGGTCACGGGCCGTGCAGTGCGACCCAGACCAGGTATTGATCGTCAATGGTTCACAGCAAGCCCTGGACTTATTGACTCGAATTTTGATCAACCGAGGTGACCGAGTGGCTCTAGAAGATCCAGGCTATCCGGGCGCACGGCGTGTCTTTTTGGCTCAAGGCGCTGACCTCTGTCCGATTCCAGTGGATGAAACTGGGCTGCAAGTGGAGCAGCTCAGCCAGCTAGGCGGAGGCGTCAAGTTAGTCTACGTAACTCCCTCGCATCAGTTTCCAACCGGCGTCGTGCTATCGCTGCCGCGACGCCTGGAGTTGCTGGATTGGGCACAGCACACGGGCGCAATGGTGATCGAAGATGACTACGACAGTGAATATCGCTATGGCAGCCGTCCCATTCCGGCTCTGCAAGGGTTGGACCAGGGCAATTCGGTCCTGTATATCGGCACTTTCTCTAAGGTGTTGTTTCCGGCGCTACGCATTGGCTACTTGGTGGTACCTCGATGTCTGGTCAAGCTGCTAGCTCGGGCCAGGTGGTTAGCAGACCGGCAAACGCCTCTGCTGGAACAGTATGCCCTGACTGATTTCATCAACGAGGGGCATCTGGAACGCCATATTCATCGCATGCGCCGACTCTACGATCAGCGTCGCCAGGTCTTGGTTCAAGCGCTGCAATCCCACCTACCGGGGCAAGCCACGATCCTGGGCGAGAACGCAGGCATGCATGTGGTGGTGCGCCTGCAAACCAGTCTCAGTGATCTTGAAGTGGTCGCCCGCGCTGCTCAGGTAGGGGTCGGGCTGGTCAGCACTCGCAACTACTATCTCCAGCCCCGCTGCGCCACTGAAACAGAGTTTCTGCTGGGTTATGCCGCTCTACAGGCCTCAGACCTGCAAGAAGGAGTGCATCGTTTGGCTCAGGTGTTGCAAGCAGCAGCAAGTAGGGAAAGCTAGCGTTTACGCTGCGTTGAACAGGATGCTCCCGTTGTTCAATCCGTCATCTAGAGCAGGAACAGTCGCCTCAATGTGGAATCTTGGTGCTTCTTGGAACCAATTCAAGCTGAAGTCAAAAAAGTTGCAACTTCGACAGCAGGGGTTGTTCCAGAACAGCTTAGCCGCGCTGATCATTTCTGGGATATTAATGCCTACGCAATTGCCTGCGGTTGCTGAGGAGGTTGCCACGAGCGACCCAAATCAAATCCTGCAACTTGAAGAGCGCAACATCAATACCAAAGCGTTTCTCTCTACAATTGCTTGGGCTGAAGGAACGGGCAATTCCTATGGCTACCAGATCATGTTCACCGGTGTTTATTTCAATAGTTTCTGGGATCATCCTCGTCAGGTTCGGTGTGCTTACTCCTGGGCACGCAGGCTGTGTAGCAGCGCCAGTGGACGCTATCAATTCCTGGAAACCACATGGGACCGTGTTGCTTTGAAACTAGGCTTACGGGACTTTTCGCCTGCATCGCAAGATCAAGCAGCGGTCGAATTAATTCGAGAACAAGGGGCTCTGGAAGATGTAGAAGCGGGTCGTTGGCAAACAGCGATTTACAAAGTTGCACCAGTCTGGGCCTCATTGCCTGACTACAACACTGGACAATCAGTTTACGGTCAACCGGTAAAGCTGATAGATCAGCTGGGCATTGTCTATGCTTACAGCTTGAATTTTTATCGTCAATTGGCTTTAGCAGAAGTCACTGCTAATCGCTCACTTTCTGCTCAGGAGAAACTGGTTTTGGATTTTGTTCCTGTGCCCTCTGTATCACCCCGCTTACCATTTCCCTCAACCGACGATCCTAGCTTCCCGCGCTTTTGAGGGGAAGTAGATTCAGTGAAGGATCCGGATGCCATACGCAGAAAAACTGGAGATTCAGGTGACAGGATACCCGTTCGTACGGAGGTGGGTTTGGGGTATTATGACCGTTTGCCCTGGTCCAGATTTGGCCTCTCTGGCAGCAACTCAGACTTTTTTCAACCAAAAATCTCAGGATTTCCGGAAACAGATTCTGTTTTTGGATCACAGGTTATGACGGTAGAGCTTGCTTTGTTCTACTCCCTTTGGTATTTTGACCCTGGCTCAATTGTTCCCTAATGGCTGGAGGCCTGATCGTGTGGTGTGTGATTCTAACAGGAGTAACGCAATGCAGCTCAATTTGAGGTACTGAACTCGACCGAAACAGAGCTTGCATTTTCAGGAAATCTAAAGAATTAAGAGCTGCATTCAGCGAAACTCCGCAGGTGTATGAACAGAGAACCCAGAGAGAGTTTTTCAGCTTGGAATGCTGAGGGGAATCCTATGTCCAAAATTACGGCTCCCTCAGTTAATTTCCTGACCAATCTACCGAATGACACGACCAGAACGGTCAGTTCAAAGGCTGATCCAAACGGTCCAATTCCACCGGCAGAAATGCAGCAAGATCCTATCCAGGAAAGTAATCCCCAGAAAAATATTCCTCAAAAAACAGTTCAGAAAGAGCAGAATTTTATTCGTTCTTATGGGCAACGCTTAGTTCAGGGTGGCTTAGGTGCATTGTCAGTTTCTCTGGCTTTGATGGCAGTGCCCCAACAGGCAGAAGCCTATCCCTACGGCTCCAGCTCAGACAGTTACGGCACAGAAGTTGAAGAACTTAGCCCCAACACCAGAGCCTTTCTGGACACGATTGCTTGGGCTGAGGGAACTTCAGGTCGGTATGGCTACCAGATCATTTTTACGGGAGCTTACTTCGACAACTTTGTTGATCATCCTCGGCAAGTCCGCTGTGCTAATTACAGAAGACGAAGGCTTTGTAGCAGCGCCAGTGGACGTTATCAGTTCCTAGAACGCACCTGGGATCGTGTCTCTAATAGGCTGAACCTACAAGATTTTTCACCTCGCTCTCAGGATTTGGCGGCAGTTGAGCTGATCCGAGAAAAAGGGGCCTTGGAGGATGTCGAAGCAGGCCGCTGGGAGACTGCAATTTACAAAGTTGCACCAGTTTGGGCCTCGCTGCCCTCGCCTAGTACAGGCAGGTCAGTCTATGGGCAACCATTCAAATCAATTCGTCAGCTGGGAGCGGTTTACGCCTCCAATCTGAATTATTACTACCAGGCCGTTGCGCGGGAACCGATTGCCAGCCGCATACCTGAGTCCTATCAGCCGATACGCTCAACGCGCTGGCAACAGCCTCGGCCTCTGCGTCCAGCTAGTAATCGCCTGCCGTCTCCTGTGGAACCGACGCTGTTTCCACCGTCACGGATTGAGATTAGTGCCCCTGTAGCCCCTCGGAACCAGCCTAATCCCCGTGCTAGTTCCTCAGCTCAATCGCCACCTAGCTGGCCCTCTGTATTTGCCGAGAATACCTATCGCACTAACAATCAAAGCCAGTCCCCAATTGAAGACTTGCGCTAGTCCCCAATCGAAGGTCTGCGCTTCTAATACCAACTCACTTTTGAATCGCTATGCATTGATCCCTCCCAACCTCCCCCCTGTAAGGGGAGGAGCTGTAGGTGGCGGGGTTTTGATGGGTAGCTCTCATTTAGAGAATTGGTATAACCACACTTTCTGAATTGGGCTTTCTAAATCGGGCTCTCCAAACTGGACTTGTGAAGTTGCCTTCCCCAATCGTTGCAGATTGGAGAAGGCAGGCATGAGCAGGTAGTCTTGCCCCAGAATCTAGCGCTCCAGGATCTAGTGGTGGAGCTGGAGCAGGGCTTTGGTCAGGATGCTGGCATCCCTGCGCCATTCGCGGATTGCTTCTCTACCCCGTGTCACCACTTCAGAGCGTTCCGCCTGCCGCAAACAGATACGGCTGAGGACTGCGATGAGCGTAGAGAGGCTATAGCGCTCGACTAGGACGACCAGGATCTCGAAGTCGCTGTTGCTGAAGCTGGGGTTGTTGTCACTCATGGACGGTGGCCCTCGCTGATTTTGGCAGCTAATTTGATGACAGCCGATTTACTGGCATAGACAGGCATAGGTTTGTTCTCCTTGGGTTGCTCCAAGATTGGATGCAGTGAACCGTGGGGCAGTTGCTAGAACTGTCCCTGTGCCCATTTGTGAGGCGACCCTTACGCTGGAAGCCAAGGAGAATGAGTGACTACAGCAGTGTTAAACTGCCCCGTAGCCTCCGGGCTGGACCTCTCAGCTTGGGGGTCAGCCGCCTGGGAGTTGAGTTCGAACTCCCAGGCGGTGCCTCACTGAATGGGCTGACTCAAGAATTTATACCTAGATCTCGCTAAGGTCAAGCCCTAGCGAGAAATGTTTGTGGTGAACTTTGACTGTGGAAGCCTCGGGGATAGTGCTCTGACTGGCAAATGAGCTGAGGATAATAGAGGCAGGAATTGACTCATGGATGTTAAATGATTACTCCCACTCAATTGCCTGCACCTACCGAGTCAAGAGTTCTCCCTAAAGGGATCAGTTGGCACACTTTTGAAACGCTGTAGCAGGTGAGCTAGGAATTGAAATCAGACAGCTAGGTTCCTTAACCCTCAAGCGAGAAGACCTAAGCCGAGCGATTGAACCAGGTATCTGTTTTTACATTCAAAATGAAGCTCTGGTGAGTGGCAAAAGCATTGAGCTAGCAACGAATCCACCTCCAGATCTGGCTTTAGAAGTAGACTTTACCAGCCGTTTTCTGAACAAATTTCATATCTATGCTTCGTTATGAGTTCCTGAATTCTGGAGATATGAAGACCAGACTCTTATGGTCTATAAGCTGGTCGATGGTCAGTATAAGCGCTGTGACCAAAGCCCTATTTTTCCCTTCTTACCTATCTAGGAAATCCCAAGTTTCATTGAGCAGAGCAAAACTCTTGGGCAGAGAAGTGCGGTTCGTCTACTTCGCTTGAGGATTCGCCCAATTCTGCAAAACCAGTCTTTGTAAGGTCTACTGCTGGGCAGTAGTCACTTCAAGTGTCACTACTGCCCCTAAAAACGCTCCTGGAAACTCCTCTAAAAACGCCTTAGGACTCGCGACCAGAGGCCCACATATCGCGCCACTTAACCGTTCCCTCACTCGCCACAAACCAACGCCGGGGCACTAGGTTCTCGCGTAATGGAGAGGTGCCTTCACGCCATAGAGCGTAGCGATAGGTGATTAACTTGCCAGCACTTTCATTAAAGGGAATCTCACCAAACCAGGTGCTGCTGTTAACGTACTCCAGCGGGAAGGCTTTGCTGATGTTCCAGTCGCCCAGTTCAGGACAGTCACCCGTCACCACAATCCTCTCACCCGGTTGTGTGTGCACCCCGTTCAATTGGGCTCGCACAATGGTTTGCCCCCTCACCCGCTCACCAACATGACTGAGGACAATTGCGCCCCGTTCTTCCAATGGCAAATCGCGAATTTTGCCATCCACAACTTCAACCTTGCAACGGGTCAAGACGCAGGTATGTTCGCCATCGGGGAGATCGGTTGAAATCTCAGGCAGAGTTGTTTCACCACCCCGGTTGAGCAAGACTACGCAGACCGAATCGCGGTGCTTGCGTGAATAGCAGTAAACATCTGGGCTAACATGTTGCGGCCAGTGCCCACCCATAGCTACCGCAGGATTCAACCGTCGCAATCCAGACAGCAAGCGGATAGTTCGATAAATTTCCGACTCAGTATCCCAGCTATTCATCATTGGGCGGTTGTAGGGGTCGTTACCGCCATTAGTATCGTCGTGGAGATACTGCTCCGTGCCGTAGTAAATACAAGGAATACCCCGAGAGGTCATAATCAGCACGATCGCGACCTTCAGCATTTCTGGGTCGGGATTTAAGCTTTGAAAGCGCGACATGTCGTGGTTATCGATAAAAGTGACCAGTTCGGTCGCACTTTTGTAGCGATAATCCATGTCAAAAACTTTTTGAATCTCTTGGAAACCCGCCTCTGCTCCCTGGGCCAATGCTTCCCGAATGGCAACGCACAAACCAAAGTCAAGCAGCGTCATGCCTGATTCGTTGGCAAATTCCACAGAGCGATCATCAAAGGGGCTACTGTAAATCCATTCCCCAAAGATAAACACATCGGGTCTGTGCTTATACATATCCCCGGTAAATTCTTGCCAGAACCAGATGGGCATATGTTTAACAGTATCGACCCGCAGGGCATCAACCCCCCGGTCTAGCCACTGTTTAATGGAAGATTTAATGTATTCGCGATAGTCGTCGTTGTTCTCGTTGAATGTTGCTAGCCCCGACAACTCACAGTTCTGAACCTGCCACTCATCTTCCCAGTCATTGACTTCACCGTAGTGGTGATACCAGTGGTCTTTATCATCGTTAAAGTCAGCAATCTTGACGCCATCGTCGTAGAGTTCACCTTTCTTGCCGCTGAAGTCTGGATTGCTGTGGTTGCAAACAATATCCAGAATTAACTTCATTTTGCGCTTGTGCAGCTCTTCAACCAGACGATCGAAGACGGTGTCTTTAGTCTCCTGGGTTTTGTTGAGTGAAGGATTTTCGTCTTTGCCAATGAAGCGAGGATTGATGCGCTTAAAGTCTTTGGTCCAGTAACCGTGGATGGCCGCTTGTTCAACAAATAATGCTTCTACTTGCTCAAAGAGGGGAGTCAGCCAAATTGCGGTTACCCCCATGTTTTTCAAATAATCGAGCTTGTCAATAACACCTTGCAGATCCCCTCCCCAGTATTTCCCCCAGTCTTTTCCTTCCAGGTCGTAGAGGTCTGGGTTAGGCCCTTCATTATTGTCTGGATCCCCATTAAAGAAGCGATCAACAACGATGAAATAAATGGTCTCCTGACGAAATTCAATATCCCTGGTGTAAAGAAAATCTAAATCGATTTCAATATCTTGGACTGGTTCATTGACTAAAGCTTCAATCTTCGACTTTTCATCCTCCACCTGATATTGATCTTGGGATAATTGAGAAGGAGGAGTAGCCATAGGGTGATAGAGTTTCGTAGAGGTAGAATTGAACGAGCGCCGATCAGCCGATTACAAGAACGAGTACCATTAAAATTGGCTCGGAAATCTTACAAATTATATACATGACCGAGAATCTATCTTTGGAGGGATTTATCGCTCAAGCCGTTGCAATGGGTTCTCCTGATTTCCAGCAACTTGTCAGTAGATGCTGCTTCGCCCATTATTGTGTTCAAGGCGACTAGAGAACCTAATCAGTCAAATTAAGGTCGAGTACGAGCAATCGCAAACTGCTCCATAGCTTACCTTTTACGACACTTTTACGACCAGAGAATCACACTGTAAAAAATCAGTGAGGACAGAGAGTTCCTAGCCAATGGCTGCTTGCTTGAGCACGGACAGGATGAAGGCTGGCTGAAATAGCGTAGTAGGGGGCTTGACCATGTGCAGCACCTCCAGGAATTCCCGTAGAGCCTCAGGGTTCTGATGGCTGAGCAACCTGACCCGATCGACATACCATTGCAGCAGGCGATGGCTCATTGCTAGTTGGTCGCCCTCCGTCGTTGGCCACCGCAAATCCTCACCTGTAGCTAACAGCCAAGGCGTGGCATTAACTTTGGCTAGCCGCTTCTGAAAAACTTGAGTTTGCCCTATGGGGCTATCACCAGAGGGCGGCAGTTGCTGCCTGAGGCACTGACCGAGGGTAAGAGCCGCTTGTGCTGCCGCTGTCATACCTTGCCCATAAATGGGATTAAAGGCACATACTGCATCTCCTAGAACGACAAGCTCATTAGGCCAGCTTGGCACTCGTTCATAATGCCGCAGGCGATTGTCTGTGCAGCGGTAGCAATAGATGGGCGAGAGGGCTTGAGCCTCTTTGATCGCCTCATAAAGCATAGGGCTACGCAGACTGCGGGCAAAGCTCAGAAAGCCTGCTTCATCATTAGGTGGGTAATCCCGACCAACACCCGTTAAGGTGAGAATCCAACGGTTGCCCTCAATCGGATAGAGCATGCCTGCCCGAGAGTGATCAGGGGGTTTAGGCCAAATTAGTAGCGATTGCCACTAGGCAGTCTGCGTTGAGGGGCGTTGGTACCAACAACTGGCATAGCCAACAAAAGAATTAATATTAGTTTCTGCAGGCAGGGCATAACCCAATGCTTCTAACCACTGAGGCGTCCGAGAACTCCGACCACTAGCGTCTACCACTAAGCTGGCAGTTAAGACCTCTTCTAAATCACTCCTACCCTGCCGGCAATCAGGATGAAGGCGTGTTCGCACCCCCATCACACTTGTATTTTTGGCATCAGTTACCAAGCCGACTACCTGGTAACCCTGGCGAAAGCAGTCGGCAGTCCAATCGACCGTAGAAGCCCCCAGCTCGATTAACTGGTCTTGTAAGCCTGGGAATAATTGCTCTAGAATTCGCTGCCCCTGTAGTAACAGCACACGGAATTGGTAGGACTGAGGAACACCTTTGCGTGATTGAGGGCTGGGTGGAAAGTAGTCACGGTCAATAATCGTGACGCTACTGAAAAAGTCAGCCAGTACTCGGCCCGCTAACAAGCCTGCTATGCCCCCACCAATCACCAGGGCCGAATGCTGGTTGTACCGTTTGTTGTACCCTGGCTGGTCGCTGGCTATTAATGCTGAAGCAGGGAGCTTTAAGTCCATCAGAACGTCCCATTCGTTCTATCTGGATTATTGCAACCTTGAGGCTCTAATCAACCTGCTGTTGAATAAGAGTAATTAAGGAAACTGATCGCTTAAAAGTGCCAGTAGGGATGAGCCCTCCTCTACCAAGTTCTAACATTTGCTGCTCAGCTGCAAAGATGGCCTTCCACTAACGACTGACTACACCAACGGTCTATTCCCCAGCATTCGAGGCCATAGAAGGCTCCAGCATGCGCTTAAACTTCTGTAATTTATCCTTATCATTCTTCAAGTCTTTCTTCAAAGCGCGGTACTGGTCAGATCGCACTCTGGCAGATATTTGCTCTGTTCCTTCTGCAAAGCCCTGCTCCACAGATCGCTTCATGATTTGCATAATTGCTTCTATCTTCTGCTCTTCCGCGTCTAACGCTTCGTTGATGCTATAGACCAGCTTTTCAGCCAATCTGTTCTTGGTAAGGGCTTGATAATAATTGCGCAAGTTATTTCTCAGTTTCTCAGCTTCCTTCTCTCGCTCTGCATCCCTATATTCTTGGTAAAGTTGGCTCAAAAATCTAAACAAGAAAAAAAGAACCACAGAGAGTAACAGCGCCGATATCCAGGGAGAACTTTTGAACGCGCTGATGATAGGCGCAGTTAGATGCTGCATAATTTGCCTTCTGCCGGCAATTCCCAGAATACTAAAGAGGCTGAACATAAAAATGAACTGCATCCACTGGCCTCTAATCGTTTTGAAGATATAGCTAACGGGGGAAACTTCCTGGTAGCGGTTACCGCAAGCAGGTACAGCTATCGCCTCCTGGAAAATAGACGGATCATCAATGTTATGGCTTGGTTGAAATAACGAGGGATCCAAGTGATTCAAATCTAGAGACGGGATAGAACTAAGCGTGTTGTAAGTCCTTTGGAACAGCCCTACTAAACCACCTTGAACATAGGTGGTACAAAGACGCTGCCATTCTTGGTTCGACCAAAAGCTTAATCTTGAGCGACAGAAACGCATCAGAGCTGTATTAGCATCAAGCACCTGACCTTCAATTTCCAGTTTTCGCTTATGTTCAGATTCTGACTGCTCAATTACGGACGGCACCAAGAATTCTAGATGAAGGTATTTTCGACGGTTTCGCTTTGTCACGCAGGGCTTCAGGCGGTCTGCAAAACGCCTGATTTTACAGGAGATACTGTTTTCGAGGTATTCATCTAACAAATCAACTTTCGACTGTTTCAAGACCTCTCTAGCTTGTCTAAAAAATAGACTCTTGTCTGCATTAATTTGCTTTAAAGCTATATCCAATTTCTCCCTCAGCTGTTCTTTTTGAACTCCTGAAGCATCAGTCCCGCCTTGCTGCTCTCGTTCGAGTTCCTTCTTCTGTACGTCAAGCAAACGCTCGATTGACGTTAGGTGAGCTAACACCTGTCTAGCAACTCGTTTAACCAAGATTTGCTCAGGTCGGCGCTTGACTAACCCTTCCAAGGACTTACAAAATTCGTCTAGCTCTAGACAAGAGCTGAAAGGTGCTTTTGTTAGCTCGGAGAGAAAAGAAGGTAGTGATAACGAAACCAAGTCAAAAGATTGCTCATGACCTTGCTCCTGAAGCCAATCCCTAGCTTCAGTTAAAGCTGTTGCCACTGGTTGTAGTGACTCGCTTTCAAATCCTGGCGTCTCTACTAACAAGATCTTCTTAGTAATCTGGGCTTTACTCGCCTCTAGAATAAATTGTTTTTCATTAGCTGTTAATACCTGCCCGGAATCAGTCAGCAGGCACAAAACATCGCAGCCCAGAAATAGACGTTCAAATTGGCTTTGCGCAGAGTCTACATCTGACGAACACTCGAAAATGAGTTCAGCGCTCTCTGGGCTAGAAGTTGGCGCTCCCAAGCTAATTCGGTCACCGGCTTGTAGCACCTGGCTCCCTTGTACTTGTTGTCCATTAACGTATGTACCATTTTTGCTGAAGTCGCAAATCTGCCACTTGGGGTGGCTCTCACCCAAAGAAGGGCTTAAAGAAGGGGCTGCAACAGACTGCACTTCAGCATGATAACCAGAGACAAGAAGGCAAGAATCTGAAATTAGAATTGAAGACTCTGGATGACGTCCAATCACTAATGTTTGAGCTGTGGGAACTTCGTATAGTTGGTGCCTCCCACAGGCTTGTCGCAGGATGATCTTGGCAAAAGGTTTCGACAAAATCTCCTGAGATTGATCAGGCAAAACAGCAATCTTAAACTCATAGAGTGCTGCTAGGCCTTTACAACGATATAAATAGTCATGTAGTGCTTGAGCTAAAGCTGAGTTTTGACAAACAATCTGCAAGGTAAGCTGGCCCGTTTGTAGGGATTTGCCAATTTCTTCTAAAGCTTGAGCAATCGAACTAAATTGCTCGTTTTGCTCAACTCTACTCAGCACGAGCTGGCGAATTTCCTGAATCTGCTTAGCTAGTCTCTCAGATTTCGGAGACATGGACTGGATGCTTCTCATGGTACCTGCCAAATCCTGATTGTTTTATCCAGACTACTGCTAGCAAGAGTTTTGCCACTAGGGCTGAAGGCGACAGAATAAATAGGATCTAAATGCTCATCAAAAGTATGAAGTCGTTCGCCAGTACGTAGATTCCAGAGATTAATTTTGCTGTCTTCACCGCCACTAGCCAGAGTTTGACCATCAGCGCTGATCGCAATGGCATGAACTGCCCCGTTGTGTCCTTCAAGTGAGCGCAGCAATTTTCCTGTGTACAGATTCCAGAGCTTGATACTGCCGTCTGCACTCGTGCTGGCAAGAGTTGCGTTATCTGGGCTGATGGCAACAGTGCTGACTTTACCTGAGTGCCCTCTCAATACCCATTTAAGCTGACCTGAATGCAGATCCCAAACTCTAATAGTATTGTCTGCACTACCTGCCACCAGAAACCAGCCATCTGAACTAATAGCCACCGAGGAAAAGGCAGCCGTATAGCCAGAGAGAGTTTTGAGTAGCTGTTTTGTCTTTAGATTCCAGAGCTTGATTGTATGATCCTCGCTTCCACTAGCGAGTATTTGGCCATCGGGACTGATAGCAATAGATAAAACTGGCCAGAGGTGCCCTCTCAATGTATGAAGCAATCTACCTGTGTGGGCATCCCAAAGATCGATCGTGCTATCTTCGCTACTACTAGCGAGGAGCCGACCATTGGAACTGAGCGCAACCGAAGTGATCGAGCCTGCGTGGTCGGCTAGGGTTTGGACTTGGCTACCCGTTTTCAGATCCCAGACCTTTACTAAGTTGTCTTCGCCGCCACCAATTAAAGTCTGTCCATCAGGACTAAACGCAACAGAGCGGATCAATGCGGATTGTGCAGTCAATGTCTGGACTAAGAATTTTTGGGTTGGAGAGGCTGGAACTGAAATGTGAGAGCTGTGGGGCTTAGTCGAGTGCAATCCGAACCCCTTAGTAGCACCAACCATTGAAATGAAGACAATAGCTACTCCCGTGACAAACAGCCCACTGCCAACTAGCAAAGAAATTCTCTTAGGGGTGAAGAAAATCTTGATCCTTTGGGCCAGCGGCTGAATATCTGTTTTGTGTCCACTGTCAGAAGCAGGCAATAGCGTCGAAGGTAGCTCAGCAAACAAGTCTTGCTCTGGTTGGATGCCAGTTGGCTGTTTCTGTGGAAAAGCTGGCTTCAGAGGTGAGACAAGCGCAGCCTTTGGTGCTTGCTGGAGGGGCACGACCTTAGTAGGGGTGTAGATTGGAGAGTTTATGGGTGGCGTTATCGGCGAGGGAGCATTAGAAAGCTGAAGTGCTTGGATGACCTCTGCCACAGTTTGGTAACGATCCTCGGAGTGTGAACGAACCATCTTTGTTAGCACTGCTGCTAGCCCATCACTAGCCTCAGTCAGATGCTGCCAGATAATCTCTCCTGTATCTGAATCCTCTGCAAATTCTTTGGGGTGCGATCCTGTTAGGGCTTGGATAGCAATTTTACCCAAAGCGTAAATGTCGCTGCTCGGCTCTGGTTTACCCTCTAATTGTTCAATCGGTGAATAGCCTTCGCTGATCACCGCTACTGCTTTGTCAATTTGCAGCAGTTGCACTGGTGTAGCTGAGCCGAAGTCAATCAAGACTAGTTTCTGATCTTGACTGCAACGGATGAGGTTTTCGGGTTTAATATCGCAGTGGATAATTTTCCGTCTGTGCAGAAAGTCTAGAATGCTTAGAAATTCCACTAGTAAATCGATAACCCGCTCCTCAGCCCAGCGCTGCGCAGGTACTAGTTCTTGACTTAGGGGTTGGCCTTCAATCAGCTCCTGCACGAGGTAAAACTCTTGGTCTTGCTCGAAGTACGCCAGCAGCCTAGGAATTTGAGGATGTTCCAGTTGTTCAAGCACCTCTGCCTCAGCTTTGAATAGGCGCCTGGAAAGTTCCAGGCTGGTTGAGTCAAAGCCTGTAGGTTTTAAATGTTTGACAACGCATTTAGGGTAGCCTGACAAACCTGTATCTCGGGCAATATAAGTCTGACTGAAGCCGCCCTGACCTAGGCTTTGGATGATTTGATAACGCCCGTGTAAAAGTTGAGCCGAGGCCAAAGATCCTGACAAGTTAGAGATATGACTGCCGGGGCCATTATTTTCAGACTCCAACAGATAATCTCGATAAACCTGATTGGTCAAGTCTGGGTTAATGCCCTGAAGTGCATTCTGGAATAAATCTTTCCAGCCAGTAGCATCTCCAGGTAGCCCATTGGCCGTGATTTGCTTAACTTGTTCATCCAAGACGTCAAGATTCCCCTGACTATCAAGAACCGCTAAACGAATTGCTTCAACACATTGCTTAGTTGTTTGGATCTGTGCAACCTTCATTTTTCACTAAAGCCTTTCCAGAGACTCTCTGGCTTCCGACAACAGGTCAACCGCTGTTTTACAAGTATTACTAGTCAGAACATCCCATCGACTACGGCGCTACTGGCATCTAGTACGCTAGAACTTGCTGTCTCTACAGCGCTCTCTAGCTTGCTCATGAGTTCTTCCATTTTCTGAGTTGTGATCTCAAGCTGCTGAGAAAGCTCCTCTTGATCGAGGCATTGCAATCTATCTGAATTATTCTTGGACTACAGGCAATACTTCTATCAATCAAAACCAGTCATTAAGCATGCCCCGATCAATAGCGCTCCTTGTATTCTCAAAGGCCCCATAAACGCCTAAAGCAGTTATAGGCTGACCAACTACTATCCCAACAGGATTCATAGACATTAATGTTCCTACAGTAATCTCGGCTCCTGCTAGAGCCATACGTTTTGCCCAACCCTCTGTCACGCTATCTTCAGGGTTATTAAAAATGTCAATAGACGCTCCAGTGATAGGGCCTGTATTAATTCCTATTGTTTCAAGGCTGGGAACACCATAGACTGCTATAGCGAAGTGTGCTGGATCGATGAATCCATTCCCACCTCCTTGAGCGTTGTCGTAGGCGTTGACATGAACTTGATAGAGATCGTCAAAGGAGAGTCTGCCTGATCCGCCAGCAGCAAGACGACTGTCGATCAAAGCTTTTTCTTGGCTAACCAAAGACGTTCGAATGTTGTACCAGGGATTGCCTGGTTCTGTGCCGTGCCCAACGTAGTTGGTTGCAGAGTTCTGAGCCCAGGCACCACTGGGAATACCGTCGATGTTATACCCTGGCATGTATTGGGCGTAATCACGGTAAAAGTCATTATCTTCTGTAGGTGGTCGAAGAGTCGTATCATAGCCAATTAAACTCATGACACCGTTAACAGTCCCGTTAATAGCGTTAGAGATTAAATTATTTTTGGGAACCATTACTTCATCGTTAGGTCCATTGGTAGTGTATTCTGCTGCTTCTTCAAGAGTGTATTTAGAGCGACCTCCTCGAACAATTTCCCGCTCATAATCACTACTTACAGGGGGCTCGCGTTCTAATCTCTGAATTTCTGACAACAAGCTTTTAGATGCTTGAAGTTTATCTCTAGCTTGCTCTATACGAGCTGTTAAATTCGCTACACTCATGACTTCAGTCTTCTTAATAGGTAAACCAAGACAAGCTAGTGCTATGTTGGTTTCGGCAATTTCCTCAGTCTTAGGTTCGAAGGTTTCGTCGTTTTCAGGTTTTACCGGGGAATATCTTTGAGGTGCCTCTGCCGCTTGGCTTCAGGAAGCAGAGCCTCCAAGTATGCATTCCAAGGCTCCACCTTGAAACGAGTTTTGTTACTCAGCCATCTAGATGTGTTGCTGTTAGAGGTTTAGATCGCCTCTAAAGCGTCCCTGGATTTTGTTAGGACTTCTACTGCTTTTTGGCAGCTTTCATTACTGAGTTCAATGCCCTCTACCAGAGCTTCTGTGGCATCCACAACACTGGTTTTTGCTGTCTCAACTGCCCCTTCCAACTGGGTCATCATCTCGTCAAGTTTGATGGCGGTGCCATCAAGCTCAGTAAACAACTCACCTTGGGACGTGCTGACTTCTTCCATTAATCCTTGAATGGACTCTTCCATGCCGTCTGAAACCGTTTGAATGGAAGTGTTGAAGTGTTCAATTGCGCTGTCAAAGTGTTCGGAGAGGGATTGTTTTCCGCCTTCAATCGCAGGTACAACCTGCTCAGTGATAGTAGAGTCCAGCCCATCAACCTGACCTTCTAACCCTGACTCAAATGCAGTGAGTTCGCCTCCAAAGCCATTAAGCTCTTCGATCGCCTGCCCAATTGCTTCTGCAACTTCAGTGCCAATCTCTTTTTCACCAAGGTTGTTTAGGGCTTCTTCGGCTTCGGTGATGTCACTTTCCATGTCCAGTTCAGCCAGTCTGTCGTCAATTGCGGCGATCGCTCCCTTCGTTGCCTCCAATTCCTGAGTTAACTCACTTTGAGTTGTGTCAATAGTCTGCTTCAACTGAGTGATCATCTGGGTAACAGAATCCACTTCAGCCGCAAGCTCTGTTTTGCCTTCGCTTACCTGTTGAATGAGGGATTGAGCGCGATCGCTCAGCGTTCCCCAAGCCTCATCAACCGCTTGACGAATCCGCGTGAGTTCAGTCTTAAGGTCAGTGAGTTTGGTCTGGGTCGTTTCTGTTGCGTCTGCTAGAGACGAAAGTTTGCTAACAGTTTCACTTGCAAGGGTTTGTAAATCACTCATCGGTTTTCTCCTAATTCGGGGTAATTGATATATCTATACAAGGCGCTTTAGCTCCAGGGGATACCCAGTTTGTCAGCTGCATCTTGGGCGCTGGTGACACCCTGTCGCAGAGGCTCAATTAACTCTCGTAGCTGATCGACCAAGCTGCTTAACTCTTCTCGCTCAGTGGAGATGTTGCCCTCGGTCCCAGACAAGTCTGAACCCGCTTCTTGAATAGCGCTAGTGACTTTCTCCAGAGCATCTTCAATACTGGTTCCCAGGGTATCTACTGATTCTCTAGCTGTCTCCAGAAGGGAGTTGATTTCGGTTTGAACAATGCTGTCTTGCAGAGTAGTTAACCCGTTGCTTAACTCATCCAGGTTAGAGAATTCATCCACTATTTCCTGAACTTCAGTATCAATTTCTCCATTGGCTTCCTCTAGAGAATTGGTGGCTTGAGAAATATCTTCGGCGATCGCACTCGTTGCTGTTTCAATCGCCTGTTTTGCCGTATCCACACTTTCCTCAACCGTATTCACTACCTGATCAAGCTGCTGTTGACCGCCCTGAATTTTGCCCTGCCCTTCACTCAACATATTCAGCGCAGTTTCACCTGCTGTTGAGAGGGATGTTAGTCCTTCTTCCAAACTGGTGTTAAGTTCAGTGAGTTTGGTTTGGGCTTCTTGCAGTTCGGTTTCAAGTTCGGTGCGATCGCTCATTACCTCACTTTGCAAATTCTCAAACTCACTGCCCAAATCTGAGATACTTTCGGTCAATTCTGTCTGATGCTCTGTGATTTCTGTTTGCAACTCATCCAAACTAGTTTCGATCTGGTCAACCAATCCACTAAGCTCCTCCTGCATCCCACTCAAACTTTCCTCAAATGTATTGATTTCTTCCTGAACTGCACTTGCTTCTTCGGTCAGAAGCCGTAACTTTTCAGGTAGATCCGTCGCCAGTTGTTCTAAAGAACTGGTTGCTTCACTCATGGTGATTACCTCTAATAAATTGTGAGAAATGCTGGGCTTGAAATTCTCAAGGTTCAAGCTTAAAACCCGAACGATGCTGCCTTAAGCTCGATAGTTGATGTTCCCTTCTGAGGGAAAATTTTGGGTGGCGATCGCAACCATTGAGCTTCTAAACCCAAAATCTTCTGCTCCTGATCTAAATCATGCATCAGCCCGAACTTCATTAAGCATTCGGTGCATTCTCATCCCTGATAGATCCCCCAAACAAATTTACGGTAGATTCAGTGAGATTTCCCTCCGGCAATATTGCATCAGTGATTGCATCAGGGATTAAACCTCCATCAATGCTATTCAAAGCTGTCCGCAACGGGTCTTCTGTCTTAACGTCTAACGAAATGCCAATGCCGGCGGGAAGGGGAACATCTGCGCCCAAACCAACTTCTCTAAATCCATCGCCGTCGACATCATCCCAATGCCCACGGACTCCTGCTCCTGGGCCTAAATTTGCGCCTATTCGTGTTGTTTCGTCGTTCTCTATTTCTGCACTGCTAGTTCCCTCAGTAATTGCCACTGATGCAAGGTCTGCCGAGCCTCCAAACGAGAAGCCATCAGTCCCAGCACTCGCTTCTACCGCAGCGGTCCCTGCGCCTAGCTCAACTTCTAAGACATTTTCTTCTGGCAGATTAAGACCATTAGCCAGGTCCACTTCAGTTCTTGCACCGCGGAAATTTCCTGAAAATCCTCCACGAGTATTGCCGTTGGCGTCTTCCCAAGTCCCAACTTTACCCTCGTAGGTGCTAATATCATACTCCTTTATAAGGGAGCCTTCGCCCCGAACAGAAGCAACCCCAGACGAAATCCTTGCGCCTCTTTCATCTACCTCTACCTCTGCATAACCAGCTTTGAAATCAATGCGCTCGGCTCTTATCCCCAGCGGGCCAAGCCGTCCCTCTACGTTTTCAACACTCCCTTGCAAAAGGCCGGACGAAATCCTTGCGCCTCTTTCATCTACCTCTACCTCTGCATAACCAGCCTTGAAATCAATGCGCTTGGCTCCTACTTTGCCCTCTCCAGGCCCTACCATTCCTTCTCGGATCGAGATTCCGTTTCCTCTTAAGTCTGTGAGAGAGTTTTGACTCTCCTGGATGCGGGATTTTGCATCTTCAATTCGGGCAACTAAGCTGTCAATTGATTCAGCCATTCCACAATCCTGCTAGTAATTTTTATTGGGATTTCTAAGCCAGCATTTCTTCGATCATGGTGTTAGCTGCGACCATCACATTTCCGGCAGTGACGATTTCCTGAGTGAGAGGATCAAGTTCACTCATAACAGATAAGGCCTCTTGCATTTCACCCCTAGTTTCTTCTGTCTCGCTCGCAATTTCCTCAACAGCTCCACCTGTGACTTCCTCAACTGCGTCACCAATCACAGCTTTGTGGGTGTTTTCGCACTCGTCCGCAAGCCCTGAGATTACCTCGGTGACATCTTGTTCGTACTGGTCAATGGCTTCACTCACGTCGGTGCTGAAGGCTTCGAATAGCTCTTTGAGGTTGGTTTCGCAGTCATTGCTGGCAGTGGTAACTGCTTCGGAGTGAGTAGTTTTCAACTCCTCGCTGAGTTCATCAAAGTTGGTTTCGATCGCTTCTCGATGAGTACCCTGCAGTTCGCTGACGAGTTCATCAATGTCAGTTTCAATTTCAGAAAAAGTGTCTACCTGGGTTTCTGCTTCGGTGATGGTTTGATCCAGGGTTTCAAAGGCTTCTTGCGTGGTTTGAATTGCCTCTGTCAGACCATCCTCAAGCTGGGTCACTGCCCCTTCAAATTTGCTTAGTGCCTGTTGAGCTTCGGTCATTTCTGTCTCAAATTCCGTGATGGCGGTGGAGAGTTCTTCAAACTCTCCCTGCATCTCGGTGATAGTACCGTTTGCCTCTTTGAGTTCTGTGGAGATGTCGGCGATCGCCCCTTCCAACTCATCTAGAGCAGTCGTGATTTCGGTTTCCGCGGTTTCCAGTTGTGTATTTGCATCGGACAAACTTTGCTCTAGCGCTTCTAGCTGAGCGTCCAATTCATCGCCCTGGCGTAGTTCTTCTGTCTCAGTTTCCAGTTCTGTGGCAAGCTCTCGGAAATCTCCACAGGCCTGTTCCAGTGTTGTAAGCAGTCGTTCAAGTACCTCTGAGGTTTCTTCAACATTAGTAGCGAGTTCAACAGCTTCAGCCATAATCAATTTCTCCGTTCAACATTGGCTGGACAAATTTTTTGGAGGTCTTAACCGAGGGTTTCCTCTACGTTTTCGAGAGTAGGCATCATCTCTTGGATAATCGCCACCACATCACCGCACTTGTCGATAATCTCGCCAAAGTGCTCATTCATTTCTTCACAGTCGGTTACAGCTTCTTCCCCGACTGCAGCAACCGCATCGACTAATTCTTGAGCTGATGTGGTGATTCCTTCACCAATCTCATTGAATTTTTCCTGAATTGTGGTGAAAGCATCACTGGCAGCTGTCTCTAGGGCCACATCCAGTTCACCTAACTCGGTGCTACTGGTCTCAACCAGGAATTCAAAATCTGCTTGCAGTGCTTCTAGTTTTTCGCCTATCAACTCCATCAGAGAGGTAAACTCATCAGTGAGTTGGGTTTGGCTTTGGGTGAACTCACTGCGAACCGATACAATGGATTCTTTCATGCCGTCAATCTCTCCTACAGCTTCATCCTCCAGCGTGTCTACTTCGGAGCTAAATTCCTCTGACTGAGTGGTCATCGTATCCAGATTCTGCTGAATTTCAGTTGCTTTGGTTTCGATTTGCCCGATCATTTCTTCAGCACTGCTTTGCAAATCGCTAAGTTGACTGCGAACTATTTCTGCAAATTCAGTGAGTTGCGTTTCAATTCCTTGAGAAGTTTCCTGAATGGGGATGAGGGTATCCTTTGCCGTTTGGACTTCAGTTGTCAATTGTTCTTCTAGTGTTTCTAGCCGTTGACTGAGAGTTTCAAAGCTAGAAAGTGTTTCCTGCTCTTTAGACGTCAAAGTTTCACTCAGCGAGTCAATCAACTCCTCTAGCTCATTCACTTCCTCAAGGGCGCGATCGCCCTCACTAGAGAGTTCTCGCATCTTCTCAAGATTCTGATCAATTAAGTCAGTGATATCTGCTGTGGCCATAAGGTTCACCCTTTAGAAAGTAAGGAGTCGCTTGAAGAGTTTTACGGATGGTACCGATTAGCCTGTTCCATTCCTCAATCAGAGGCAAGCCGAAAAACTATGAAAATTGTTCAGAGAGGTGATCAATGTACAAGCTGTTGAAAGTCCCTTTGAATAGGTTGCTACTGACATATCAGCGCAAGGACGACTAACTATGAAAACCCGCGGCGCAGACAATATTTGCAGCGTCTCTAATCTCTTTCTCAAGGGAGAAGCTTGGTGCTCGAATATACTGAGATAGCTCGAATAGACAAGAGAATTTATTCTCTTGTCTTGAAAGTATCAGGTCGGCATCTCAGCCTATGATCTGCACTCGGCGAGGTACCAACATGCATCAATACACTCTTTACTGTGTGCTCAAATGCTCTCTGAGCATCTCCGTAAGGTTTTCATACTTTCTTGATTTCTACCTGAGCAAAGAGTAAGGTCAGCTCAAGGAGGGGTTTTTCAAACTACTCTGTTCTGATTGGCCAACCTGGCCGGACTGTTCCTTGTTCGAGGAAGCGCCCATGGAAGACCAAGACGAACTCTTACGTCAACTGATTGCCGAAGTGAGACGACATTCGCTAGGAAGTCCAGCATGGCGTAGGGGCATGAGCCGTCTACTCATGCTCATTCAGAACTTCCCAGAATTTAGAAGGTACTCCAGGCCAGATTGTCCAGACTACCTTCTAGATGCCTTAAATCGAACTTGGGAGTGGCTCAGTCGTAACATTCAAGATTTTCAGCCCCGTACGACTTCAATTCGGGCAGATCTTGTGAAATGGATCGACGGTTACCTTTACTGGCGGGTCAAAGATCTAGCCTCACCAGGCTCTTGGGGTGGAATTAGTTCGCCACTGTCCCTAGACGAAACCATTAAGGAAAGTGACAGCGTAGAAAAAACTACCTGGCTAGAACGTTTATCGGATCAGGGGCAGCTCATAAGCACCTTGAGCTCTCATACTCAAGATGGTTTAGAGCTTTACATTGCGCAACTCCAGAGGCAGACGGAACAGCATATTGCTACACGCCTCGCTCGATACATTGAGCAAGATCCAGACCAGAAGCTTCAGAAAAGCCATCCTCGTAAACATCCTCAGTGCAACTGTCAGTTACTCAGTAAGAGGCTGCTATTTATTTTCAAAAATCCTCCAGATAGCCTGGCCGATATTGCTCGGGAATTCAACGTTAATTACCAGACCTTAGTTGCCCATTGGAAGCAAAAAGGTCTACCCCTTCTGCGAGAGATCGTACTCGAACTCGGATACAAACCAACCAAAGATTATGAATGACTTGGAAAGAACCTATTTGACTGTTCCCTTGGGAAATGAGCCTCATCGCCTAGCCCAGCAGTTCGCTGCTGAGCAAACAACGCCTGAAAAAGGTAGCCAAATTTATTTGAATACCTTGGCAGTCTATGCTGTCCACAGTTACTTAAAATGGCTACAAATAGAAACGGATCTTAGCCAAGGGGATAGTTGGCATCCGGGCCTACGGACCTTATTTGATGTTGCCGATTTACCTCTGCCCAGCATTGGTCGGTTAGAGTGCCGCCCCGTAGCCTCTGGAGCGACGAATCTACCCTTACCTCCTGAAGTGACTGAAAATAGAATCGGTTATGTAGCGGTTCAGTTCAACGAACCACTTAACCAAGCACAGTTGCTAGGATTCTGGGCGGTCGAGCCAGCTGCTGCCTTAGACGTAATACCACTCGATAAGCTTCGGCCACTTGACACTCTTCTAGACCTCATCTCCACTGTTACAGACACTGTTGCAGATGAAAATCTTGGTTTGCTTTCCAGCCAAAAGCGGGTGAACCTGAGTGACTGGCTCGACAATGTATTTGAAACGGGGTGGCAGTCTCTAGAAGACTTATTCAGCTCAGGAACAGTTGGTTGGGCCTTGGCTAGAAGTTCAAAGGAGCTGCGAGAAACAGGCACTGACTCTCAATCCCTTGGCCTTACCAGGGGTAGACTGATTGACCTGGGCGTGTTGCTGTCCGGTCATCAAGTGGCTCTCATCATCACTCTTCTACAAACAGCAGCTGAGGAGATGGATATTCGTGCGGAAGTACGACCTGCCGGTGGGCAACTTTGTCTACCGCCTGAGTTGCAACTCATCGTCCTAGATCACTCAGGAATTTGTCTGCAAACACAAGCACGAAACGCAGATAATCGAATTCAGCTTGAGTTCAGCGGTGAAGTGGGAGAACAGTTTAGTATCAAGTTAGTCCTCGGTAATGTCGACCTCACAGAAGACTTTGTGATTTGAGTGCTGCGGTGAATGATTGGGGGGGAGACAGCTATGGGAAAACGGGTGATCCTCACGTTGCTGAAAGGAAGCCTAGAGCAGGGCTTTCCAGCCATTCTACGCATCCGAGAAACGAGTGCCTCTTCTGAGACTGAACTTCAAGAGATAGGCCATTTACCTCCAGCCCCAAATCTTTCAAAAATATTCAACAACTGGTGCTCAGCTTATCGCCAGATTGTGATGCCCTCTCGGCTCAAACCTAAGCCAAGCCAAGTCACCAATATTTCTTGCCATCACTTGGCTTTGGAGTTGAGCCAAAGCCTCAACCAGTGGCTGAATTCTGAAGTGTGGGAGTGGCAAAAGATCCGAGACCGATTGCAGCGTCACTTGAACGAGACTGACGAAATTCAGGTCATTCTTGAGACAGAAGACGTTCTTCTACGACAGTTGCCTTGGAATTTATGGGATTTATTCTCCGCGCACTACAAGAAAGCAGAAGTCGCTTTGAGCGCGCCTCAGTATCAGCCATTGTTAGCTAGACCCAGCACGAATAGCAATAAAGTCAGAATCCTGGCAGTTTTGGGTGATAGCACAGGGATCGATACCCAAGCAGATCGGGCGTTGCTAGAGCAATTGCCCAACGCAGACATTTGCTTTCTAGTAGAACCACAACGCAAGGCATTGAATGAACAGCTTTGGAGCCAGAAGGGCTGGGATCTACTCTTTTTTGCTGGGCATAGTTCAAGCCAAGCCGATCGAGAAACGGGTCGAATCTACCTCAATCAGACCGATAGCTTGAAGATCGATGAGTTGAAATATGCTCTAGAGAGAGCCGTAGAGGGCGGTTTAAAAATTGCTATTTTCAATTCCTGCGACGGCTTAGGCTTGGCACGAGAACTAGCTGAGTTACAAATCCCGCAAGTGATTGTCATGCGAGAACCTGTGCCAGACCAGGTTGCTCAGGAGTTTCTGAAACATTTTTTAGAAGCTTTTGCACAGGGAGAATCTCTCTATTTGGCTGTGCGCTCAGCTCGTAAAAGACTGCAAGGCTTAGAGAATCTGTTCCCTTGTGCGACATGGTTGCCCGTCATTTGCCAGAACCCAGCTGAACTACCACCCACCTGGCAAGGGTTGTGCCACTCAGATGTTGAACAGAGGAAGCGAGAGCAGCCAATCTCGCTAGGCCAGTTCAGTTGGCGCAGGTTGCTCTTAACCAGCCTTGTGATCACCTCTCTGCTAACCGCTACACGCTACGTGGGATGGTTACAACCCTGGGAGCTCTGGAGCTTGGACCAACTAATGCAGCGGCGACCCATGGAGAAACCTGATCCGCGTCTATTGATAGTTGCTGCTGCAGAGGAGGACCTTGCCCAATACGCCTCGGGAGCTTCGCTAACCGATACAGCCCTAGCTCAACTCCTGGATAAGCTACAGCAGTACCAGCCCCGTGCCATCGGTTTAGATATCTATCGAGATCGCCCTGTTGGTTCTGAAGGTAGCGATCTGGCCATGCACATACAGAGCAATGACTCCCTGATTGCAATCTGCCAAACCGGCGAAGTCAAACGGGGCGGCGTTGCTCCCCCACCCGAGATCCCAATTGATCGTTTGGGGTTCTCAGATGTTGCTGTCGATCCTGATTTCATTCTTCGTCGTCAGCTTTTGTCGATCAATTCAAATCCCTTATTTCCCTGTCAAACAACCTATTCTTTCAGCCTTTTGCTGGCGCTTCGTTACCTTGCCGCACAGGGTATCCAGCATCAAACCAACTCGGATGAGTCCATCCAAATTGGCGAGACTGTCTTCAAACGTTTGAGGAATCATACAGGCGGCTATCAGGCCATCGATGATCGAGGCTACCAAATGCTGCTTAACTATCGAGTTGCCGAACCACTTGCCCAAACGATCAGCTTTAGTGAAATTTTAACGGGACAATTAGATTCTCGGTTAGCTGATTTAGTGAGAGATCGAATCGTTCTCGTTGGAGTCACCGCTCCCTCCGTCAAGGATGATTTCTTGACGCCTATTAGTATCAGTCAGCAAGATAATCCAACAACCCGAGGTTTGCTGATTCAGGCCCAAATGATCAGTCAAATTCTGAGCACAGTTCTCGATCAACGGCCCTTATTATGGGCCTGGCCTCAGTGGGGAGAGTTTCTCTGGTTTTGGATCTGTTCCTTGGCAGGAGGTCTGCTGGCCTGGCGAATCCGATCGCTCCTCTGGCTGGGAGTAGCAAACGCTGTTGCACTCGTTGTTCTAGGGAGTTTTTGTTATGTCCTTCTACTGATCAATGGCTGTTGGGTACCTCTCATTCCAGCGGCTCTGGCCTTGATGTCTACCAGCGGCGGCGTGGCTTACGTGCTACCTAAGAGCCATCCATAGTCGTAGAATTTGGAGTGCGAGCAATGTCTTGGCAACAACAACTGACGACTCAATCTCTGCCAAAAATAACCCTGGCACAAACAACGCTTGTGGCTGCATTCATACTTGCCGGACTTGCAAGTAACCCTGCGAGAAGTTGGGCACAATCTACGCCGCCAACAGCCCCAGAAACAGCAGCTGCAAACCTCCCGATTCTGAGGCGGGGAGATCGAGGTCAGCTGGTGCAAAGGTTGCAGTTTGCGCTCATCAATCACCGCTTCTACAACGGTCGAGTCACAGGTATTTTTAATTCTCAAATCGAGACGGCAGTTAAGCAAGCTCAACAGCGCTTCAGGCTTCAGGCAACTGGCGTAGTGGATGTGTCAACTTGGAATGCATTACTCAACACTCGCGTGAGGCTGATTGCCCTGCCCTCTCAAGGGGCTCCAGGGCTTCGACAATCCGCAGCTACACGGGAGCGCTGTCCTCGCGTAAACCAACCGCTTACCGCCTTAATTCCTTCCACGAATTTGGCATTGACTGTTGCTAGCCATCCGACCTTTTGGGTGTATATTCCTTACTCGGCCACGCCCAATAATTCTGTGGAATTTGTCCTTCAGGATGAGCAGTACCAGGACCTTTACCGAGCTCAGCTACCTGAGGCATTTCAGTCACCTGGTATTGTCAGTATCAGTCTTCCACTCACTGAAGCTCCCCTGGAAACTGGCAAGCGCTACTATTGGTATTTTCTGGTTTATTGTGACGACCCAGAAAGGACGACCGAGCCTGCTTTCGTCACTGGGACTAGTCAGCGCATCTCCTTAGACCCAACCCTTAGCTCCCAACTGGGAACTGCAGTATCCCCTTGGGAACGTGTTCTTTTTTATACCCGTCGTGGTTTATGGTCTGACGCTTTGACCACTTTGGCAGAATTCCGAAGAACTGAACCAGAAGATGTGTTCCTCGCCGTCGCCTGGAGCAATTTGCTTCAAGATGCTGATCTGACGGAGCTTAAATTAGAGCCAATTGTTGACTGTTGTACATCATCAACGCCTGGACAGACTGTTAAAATCCAGAGATAAATTTGGGGTGCAGCAGTGTTCAAATGCAACTCCTACGTGACGCTTAAAGTTATCAAAAATCTTGGTCTGCTATTCACTATTCTTTACTTGCGAGGATTGGGAAGTGCTGAGCCCGTCCTTGCACAAGCAATCGTGCCAGCTCCAGATGGCACAGGCACCCAAGTTGATCGTGAGGGTAACCGCTTCAATATTGGGGGTGGTCAACTTTCGAGAGATGGGGCAAATCTCTTCCAAAGTTTCAGTCAGTTTGGCTTGAACGAGAGTCAGATTGCCAACTTTCTTTCAAACCCCAATATCGTCAATATTCTGGGGCGAGTCACGGGTGGTGACGTCTCGGTGATCAATGGGCTGATTCAGGTGACGGGTGGGAACTCCAACTTGTTTCTAATGAATCCATCGGGCATTATTTTTGGCCCCAATGCTCAGCTGAACGTCCCAGCCAGTTTCACGGCAACGACTGCTACCAGCATTGGCTTTGGTTCGCACTGGTTCAATGCAATTGGTTCTAATGATTATGCCGCGCTAATAGGCACACCTAGCGCCTTTGCCTTCGCAGCTAATCAGCCCGGTTCAATTATCAATGCGGGCAACCTAGAAGTCCAATCTGGCCAAACGCTAACTCTACTGGGCGGCACCATTGCTAGTACGGGTCAACTCTCAGCACCAGCAGGTCAGGTAGTTGTGACTACGGTTCCAGGCACAAATCTGGTGCGGTTGAGCCAACCAGGACATCTGCTGAGTTTAGATATTCCACTGCCAGTTTCTGGGAATCAACCGGGCAACTGGACATTACCAGTTCTATCCTTACCTGAATTACTAACTGGCAGAGGTGAGGAGAATGTGGCAGGGCTGTCTGTGGGTCGTGACGGCCAAGTAGCCCTCGCTGGGTCTGGCGGCCTCTTAGTCGAAGCCGGGGACGTGGTCGCACGCGCTGTTACAGCCGGGACTGCCACCCTGTCAGCGGCCCGTAATTTAACCTTGGTCGAAAGCCAACTGCACACAACTGGAGATTTGAATCTACTCGCTCAGGATACGGTCAGGGTGCGCGACAGCACCGCGAACCCGTCTCTTGTGCAGGCGGGCAGCAATCTCTACATTCAAGGCAACCAGGGCATTGATATCCTGGCACTCAATCATCCTGAAATACCCTTTCAAAGTGGAGGCAACTTAAGCTTAGTCAGCAGTGGCAATGTTTCTGGTGATGCTCACTTTGCAAGTGCCGGTGATTTTTCAATTCTCAATTTAGCGGGTGGCTCTGGCAACTTTGTCAGTCTCTACGATCCTGTGATTACCGTGGGTGGAGATTACAACGCCGGTGCTTACACAGGGGTTGCGCTTAAAGTTGTGGCAGGCGGAAACATTGCGTTCGGGGGCAATATTAGAATTACGGGACCGGATACCAATCCTGGTTCTATTCCTACTACTGACCCAGACGCTAATATCTTAACCAGCAGTTCAGCCTTGATCCTTCAAGCTGGAGCCAACATTTCAACTCGCAGTATTAGCACTGCATCGACTGAGGCAACCGGTAGTGGTGGTCCCATTCGTCTGTCAGCGGGTGGTGATATTACAGTCAATGCTCTAACCAATGAGCAAGGAACGGCAATCGCGCTTAACTCAACCTCTGTTGGCAACGTTACCGGCAACGCTGGGGATGTCACGTTGAACGCGAATGGAAATATCACCATTATTGGCGGCCCCGATATTAACAATAGACCTGCTGCTATCAACGCAATTAAAGCACCTGGCTCTGGCAGTGGGAATGCTGGCAATATCAACCTTTCCAGTGGTGGAGCTATTAACATTACAGGCTTATTAGATACTGGAAACAGCTCTTCGGGTGGAACTGGCGGGAGCATTATTCTTGATGCTCAAAATGATCTTACTGCCGGAGCCATTAATTCCGGAGGCACGGGCAGCGGTAATGGCGGCAATATTTCCCTGACCAGTAGAGCAGGCACTATTAGAACCACAGGTAGAGTGGGCTCTAGCACTAGTGGCAATGGTACTGGCGGTGCCATTGCCTTAAATTCTCCGAACGGCATCACGACTGCGACCCTAGAATCTGTAGGCGGAAGTAGTGGTGGCCTGATTAATCTTGATTCTGAAGGGGATATCACTACAGGTGTGATTACACTCGGTTCCAATGCAGGAATGGGTGGAGGAGAGTTAATTGTCAATACGCCTAGAACCATTGACCTGTCAGCAGGTATTGTCTCAACTGGCGCAGATATCTCTTTGGCACAAAACGAGCTGCCCAGCAACATCGTGCTACCCGAGAGTGTCAACACGGGTGGCGGAGATTTCTCCTTACGCTTTGGCAGTGACTTTCAATTAACCAGCTCTATTTCAACGGCTGGTGGAGATTTTTCTCTAGCTAGCCCTGGGACGCTAACTATTTCCAATTCTGTGCAGACGGCTGGAGGAGATATTACCCTAACTGGTTCAACCCTTAATATTACAAACCCTCTAGATTCCAGCTCCAGCGCTAATGGAGGAGATATTACCCTCAGCGCAACCGCAGGCACAGTTACCAGTCGTGATCTCATCTCTTCAGGAGCAATCAGAGGCGGACAAATCAACATATCTGCTCAAACTAACATCACCACTGGAGCGATAAACTCCAGTTCTAATTCTGGTGAGGGTGGTTCGGTCAGTCTTAATCCTCAAGGTGACATTACCGTTACCTCAATCAATGCAGGCGGAGGAGCCAGTGGTTCAGGGGGAAGAGTTGATGTAACCACTGACCGTTTCTTCAGAGCAACAGGAACTTTTTCTGATCAAAATGGGATAGCTGCAAGCATCTCTACTGCTGGTGGAACTGGCAGCGGAGCCATTACCATTCAACATGGGGGCGGAGCAAATTCAACTCCATTTATTGTGGGAAATGCTACGACTAATGGTACAGCTGGAGCGATTACCAGTGGAGCTGCAAATACGATTGCCCCAACTCAATCTTTCCTCGATCCCTTCACTCAAGGCAATATTCAAATCGTTACTCAAGCGCAACCGCCAACATCGCCACCACCGTCACTAGTGCCATCGCAGAGTGATGTATTACCAATTTTAGGGCTCAATCCAACCACGGATTTTCCCTCAAATTTTTCCTTCGCTGGTAATGTTCTTCCTACTGAAGTTGATCCAGTTGCTGCTCTTGAGCGGATAATCACCCGTCAGTTTGATGACTATTTGGATCTGCCTGGGGATGTTCCCAGTCTCGATCTGAGGGATGCTCGCGCAATCCTCAGCCGGATCGAAAGGGAAACAGGAATTAAGCCGGGAGTGATCTATGCAATTTTTGTACCTGAAGAGATAGCTAATAAAGCACCAGTCGGCCAGACCAGTTTAGAACCAATCAGTGGACAACTTGGCCCGCAAGGTGCAATCCTCAGGCACTTAATAGAGCAACAGATTCGACCCCAAAACAGGCGTCCAGAGCGAGGCAGTGACCGACTAGAACTTGTGCTGGTTACAGCGCGAGGACAGTTGATGGGTCAGCTAGTGCCCGATGCGACACGCGCTAAAGTATTGGAGTTGACCAAGAGGTTCCAGGGCGAAATTAGAAACCCAATTCGCAGGAGAAGTACGACCTATTTAGGCCCAGCTCAACAAGCCTATCGTTGGCTAGTTGAACCCCTGCGCACAGAGTTGCAAGCCCAGGATATTGATAACCTGGTCTTTATCATGGCCGATGTCGGTTTGCGCTCTATGCCACTAGCTGCAATGCACGATGGTCAGAGATTTCTGATTGAGAATTACAGCGTTGGTCTAATGCCCAGCCTCAGCTTAACGGACACTCGCTATGCCAGTGTGAAAGCTGCCCAGGTTTTAGCGATGGGGGCGTCAGAATTTACCGATCAGGAGTTCTTGCCTGCTGTACCAGTGGAGCTGTCTGCGATCAAGCAAGGCTCTTGGCAGGGCCGATTTTTTCTGAACCAAGACTTTACCTTGGAGAATTTGAAGGCACAAAGCCAACAGATTCCTTTCGATATTATTCACTTGGCAACTCATGCGGAGTTCCAACCTGGCTCGCCGCGTAATTCCTACATTCAGCTTTGGAGTGAATCAAAGCTGCGGCTGAACCAACTCGAACAGGTAGGCCGACGGGAATCTCTTGAATTGCTGATCCTGAGTGCCTGTCGAACAGCCTTGGGGGATCGAGACGCAGAGTTAGGCTTTGCAGGGGTTGCAGTTCAGGCTAGAACCAAGTCTGCCTTGGGAAGTTTGTGGTCGGTTAGCGATATAGGCGCCTCGGGATTAGTTGCGGAATTTTATCAGCAGTTGAGGACAGCCCCAATTAAGGCGGAAGCGCTAAGGCAAGCACAACTAGCCATGCTAAGGGGACAAGTGCGTTTAGAAGATCGCCAGCTGCGTTGGTCAGGGGGAAGCTTACCTTTGCCCCCAGAGCTTTTTAGATTGGGAGACCTTGAGTTATCCCATCCCTACTACTGGTCAGCTTTTACAATGATTGGTAGCCCCTGGTAGATCTATTTACCAGGGCAACTTTAATCAAGTACTAACGCACCCAATGTAGCCATTCATTGATTTTGCCTGTAGAGAGCCCGTAGATATGAATTCAGAAGGCTGGAGAGATAACTCTTGTCTAGAAAATGTTTAGAAGCTGCTAGCTAGAGTTGAAGAAATAGAACCATGAGCGCTAGACTGAGCACCCACTCCCCGATACTGCAGACAGGCGGCAAATTTATGAGTTGCAGGCACCGTGAAGCGTTGGGCTCTTAGTGCTGCGCCTCGGTACTGACCAATAATCTCACCTGAGCTAGTCGTAACAGAGGACTTAGCGTTGTAGGCAATACCACGGTAAGAAAGTTGCATTGGTCTATTCTCCAAAATTAGTGAGCTGAGCGAGAGGGGCCAGTTGATCAACCACTACTGGTATCTAGTGGAAGTGTCTTTAAACTTAAGCAGTAATTGAGAATAACGAGCGTTAGTGATAAGGGTTAGTTTTCAGCCAAGAACCACTTGCAGGTCAACTTGCCATCGACCAAAAGCCATTTAGCAGTCAAACCGTGTTTCTTAGGCTGTTGTGTAGGTAAATCAAGAGAATCAATCTTAATATGAGGCGTTTGAAGAACTAAAGAACTCATAATTTAACTCCAAGAAACCGTTGTAATTCATCGACTGTGGAGCCCCACACCTTTAATAATGAGCTAGTGAAAAGCATGGGCTCGTTGAGCGCAATTGCTTCCAGATAATCTCCAAGGTTTTGGTGCAGGCTCCCAGTACGATGTCTCTGGGATTCGAGAGCGCTCTTCTCGATTGCTCTCTATTGATATAGAGGTTCAGGTTGAGCGGGTTATGCAGCCAGCCCCGCAAACGCTGCTACTGAGGATTATGAAGTTTTGCTACAGGGGAGCCTGCAACCTCTAGCTGCCAGTAGCAGAACATGAACGCGGCAGGCTGGAGCAAACCTATCTGGCAGAAATCTCCGCTCAACATCAGTCCTTAGACTTCTTAGATCGGCGGCTTGCTCCAAATCTTTAGAGAAAATTCAGGTTAAAAACTGTTTTGTTTATCCTTGCCTTTGTCGTCCGCTATCTGTATATGCCTTAGGTGAAGTTTATTGCACAAGTCTTTAAAATTGCTGCTTATTGATGCAGCAATTCTCCATATAAGTCCTGCATCTATTAAGAGTCTTTGCAATACGACTAATTGGCCAGTTCAACACGCTAAAACAGCGTGGTCAGCCGTCATACAGAGCGTTGTAAGGGTGCCGCTCGGCTGAGATCGAACAACACAAAACTATTCCCTAATATTTAGAGTGGGGGGCGTCGATGCCGTTTAACGTGGCGCTCGCAGATCTTGTTTCACCCTATCTTGTCAAGGGTGAAAATCTCGGGCCTAATCATGCCGCATTGTCGGTTATTAGAGTCACCTCATTTGACCTTGCCTCCGACGCGTTTGGTATTGTCATTCGAGGTCATTGCGAATTCAATGGGCGCGCGCGCCTTGACATTGGCGCAGGTCGCCTTGATGTTAATGCCGCAGTAGATGAGGCTGAACCGCCGTTTGACCCCAACCGTCGTTCGCCCGTCTTTGACCTGAGAGAGACCACGCTCGACTTCGAGCTGTTCGTGCCACGCGTAGGCTCTGACATCATTGCGAGTGGCGTCAATACGATCACCGCAGGTGGCTTCACGCCAACCCGAGACGTCTTGGATGTCTGGGATAAGTTGCCGCTCGATCCTGCCCCATCTGACTTTCCGACCAGCGGCTTCGTTCTCGATCTAATTTTGAACGCGCCGACCGTTAGGCCGCCGTTTTTACACCCGGCCAAGATGACGTCAGAGGGCCTGCTGATTCCGGATCCCTCCTTCCAGGAAGTAGCGATTCGCCTACCCAAGCTGCGCTTCCGTCTAACGCATGGCAATCCGGTTGATAGCCTACTGGACTTTGATTTGGTGTCAGTGGGGGTAGCGGGTCTCGATGACCCGGCTGAGATCGGTGCGGCGGAACTGATTTCGATGGAGCCCCCTTACGCCTTTGTTGGCGGGGCGCAAGACCGCACGGTCGGCTTCGGCTTCCGCAAAGCCGTGCTGGATCTCTCAGATGGCTTCACACCACCAGCGATTACCGAAAAGTTTGGCTTCGGAGATGACTGGGGTGGGCTCTACCTGCCAGAAGTCCGGTTCTTTGTGGCACCAGAAGGGGCACGCGACTTTGCCTTTGAGGTCGGCGTTCAAGATCTCTTGATCGGCTTTGGCCAGCACGCAGGAGTTTCCGGCGACTTTGAGGCTGCGTTGATCAACCAAGGCTCCGGCGCACTTCAGATTAGTGCCCGCTTCTTCGAGCTTTCTGGACGAGCTTACGGCATCGAACGCAGGAGCGAGACGCAAGCAGCCGCCCGCATCCCCGAACAAACCCGCATGGTGGTTGATATTCAGGGTGGTCGGGCTCCCTACAACTGCACGGTGGCAGTGGGGGGCGGGGCGGCGCAGGGCGGCGGCCAGCGAGCCTTCAACATCGACCTCAGCGGCTCAACAGTGCAAACCATTGTTATCAATGTTGCTGACTCGACTGCCGGAACGGCGCTTACAGCCACTTTAACGATCGACGCTCAGCGCTACACCGCCCAGCCGCTTTTGCCGACTCCAGGCACACAGCCTGCTCCGGCACTGCCAGTAGCACTAGTCGTTAATCTTGCCGATAGCCTGCGCATTGTTGTTTCAGCTCAGAACGAGCGCGAAGTCCTGCTTACCACTGACCCAATTGATCCGACCGTCTGTTGGAGTGTGGTCGGCAGTGGCGAGTCAGAGAGCCCAGCGCAGACCAGCTTTGCCGTCCCAGTGGCAGCGGGCGAAAACAAGACCGTGCGTGCTCGACGGCCTGGCACCCCGGTGCCCACTTCGGTAGATTTCTTTTTCTACTTCAATGAGCCGGAGAGCGTGCCGCCAGCCAGCGAAGCGGAGACGCTGGGCCAGTACGGGGCAACCTCAGACAACGTCTCTAGCCTGCGTGCCAAGAGCCGCTTGCGCGTCGATGGCCGTGATGCTGGGGCGCAAGCGCCTCTACAGGCTTATGGCAGCTATTTCAATCTGGCCCCATCCGGCTCCAGCTTCAGCGTGAGCGGTGAAGCCAGCTATGAAGGGCTGGATGGCAAGCGCGACTATAACTACGCACTGGCACGGCGTCGGGCCATGACCGTCCAGCGCCTAATCCAGAACGCCTATCCCGCCAAGAATTTCGTGATCTCGCTTGACCCAGAGCCCCGGGATCCGAGCAACTATGGCGGCTTAGCAACCTGGACAGCTAATTGGAAAACCCACAGCGCCCCCAATGACCGCGATTGGTGGAAGGCGACGCTCAACCTGCCACCCGGTCTGAGCCAACCGGAGCAGCAGGCCGATGGCGTTCTTACGCGTCCAGCTACACCATCAGTCCCAGCTGAAATTCCGATCAGAGACGAGCCGCCACAGCCACCTCGGGCCCCGGATTGGTTCCGCTCCCTCAAGCTCAAAGTGCGCATCGTCCGCAACACCCTGGTGGCCGGCGAGATCGAGGGCGAAATCGACATCCAGACCGCGACCGAAGAAAAACTGGCCCAGTCCGGTGAACTTGGTAGCAACGCACCGCCCGACGTGCGCACGCTTGAGAATGGCGCACCCTTGGGAGCCGATAACCCCGCCGATGGCATCACTAAAATCCGGCTACTGGCCCAAACGGACAATGCCACAGGTCAAGTCACCACCCTGATCCAGATTGGGGCTGACCCTGCCGACAAGGACGGCTTAGCTGCCCTCGGCTGGCTACCCGGTGAAACGCCCCCTGCCAGCAAAGATTTTGGGCTCACCCTGCTAGGCTCCTATATTTCCTTCTGGCCGTTGCTAGTCACCGTTTCCGAAGGGAACCAGGGCCGAGTTGAGGATGCCCTCCTGGCGGGCGCTGCCTTGGCGCTGCCGGGTGTCGTTGCGGCCCTGCCCTGGTTCCGGGTCGAGCGGGTCATCTTGTTCGGCGGCGAGTATCTCCAACGCGATCGGGGCGGTGAACTAGAGGCCTTCCTACTGTTTGATGTCGAGGCCGATTGGTCTGTAGAGATCAAGCTCGGTGACACCGTGCTGATCGAGATCGAGCGCGATCACCCGTTAGCCGTACGTTACAAGGCGATTGGCTTACGCTTTGGCAACCGGGGAGACGATGGCACACCACAATTCGCCCTACGCCCGGTTTTTGACTCTGCGCGCGGCTACACCATTGATGTGGCACGCAACGGCTCGTTGAAGGTGGCGGAGCCTTTTGACAAGATCCTGAGGGTGTTGGGCGCGCGCATTTCGCGCACCAATCCCACCGCGTTCGAGGTGGATATTGGCATTGCGGTCGACTTGGGGGTCGTAGCCATCGACCGAGCCCGTGTGCGCGTCTATCTCGACGAACCCCGTTTACCGGAGCTAACGGCGCTTGCCGCCCGCATCGATGTGCCAGGAGCCATCGTCGGCCATGGCTATCTGGAGATTGGTGAGGGCAAGATTGGCGGTCAAATTGACCTTACAATCCGACCCGTAAATCTGCGCGTGGCTGCGGCTCTAGAAATTACCCAGATCACGGCTGAGGATGGAGGACCTGCAACCGGCGTCTACGTCAGCCTCGATGTGGTCCTGCCATTCGGCATTCCGCTGGGCTCGTCGGGGCTGGGCATTCTCGGCTTCCGGGGCATCTTCGGTATGCACTACGAGCGCAACCCAGCCATTGGCTCGGGCAGTAGCATTCCGGCTCTGGCTTGGCTCGCTGAAACCGGCGGAAAGCCGCACTTCCTGACCAAGCCTGACAGCAGCCTCAGACTCTGGACGCCCAAGATCGACCGCTGGTCGTTCGGCATTGGGGTATTGATCGGCACGATGGAAGGCGGGGTGCTCATGAACCTCGACGGCACCTTCCTGCTGGAACTGCCGGGGCCACGCGTCCTAATTTTGATGAACGCCCGCATCCTCACACCGCCGCCTAGCTTGGATGGCTTGGGCGCGACGGCAGGCATCCTGGCAGTCATCGAGATCACGCCAGAGCATTTCTTGATCGGCATCCTAGCCGAATACAACATCGAGAGCCTGATCAAAATCCGCGTGCCGATTGAGGCGTTCTTCCCCTTCGGCAACCCAGCGAATTGGCACATTTATTTGGGCGAACGCTCTAATCCCATTGAGGTCAACGTCCTCGACCTCGTGAGTGGCACCGGCTACTTAATGTTCAAAGGCAACGGCTTGGATGCCTACAAGGGCTTGCCAGAAGTTGAAGGGTTCGCCATCGGCCTTGGGGCGGCAGCCTCCTTTGTCTGGGGCGATGTCAGTATCGGCCTTTACCTACGCATCGGCGGCAGCATGGATGCCGTCATTGGCTTCGATCCGTTCCTGCTGGGCGGTGTGTTTGAGGTGAGTGGTGAACTGCGGCTGTTCATCATCTCAATCGGCGCCCACGCCAAGCTAACCGTGATTGTCCGGGAGACTACAGACGGCACAGACGGCAATGTTCGGGCCTACATCAAGGGTGAAGCCTGTGGCCACGTTGATTTCTTCTTCTTTGAGATCGAGGGCTGCGTCACGATCGAGATCAACAGCCCTGCCCTTGACAAGCCACCGCTGCCGCAGTTGGTCAAGAAGCTATCGGTTAAGAGTCGCTCACCAGCCTTACTGCTTGGCACTGGGGTCGATCGCCCCGTGGACACCAGCCTTGGGGACGGTCTGGAACGCGATGCCCAGCCAGCCTTCGATGATCCAGACCTGATTAGCGTGCCCATCGACTCGATTCCGATCCTGTCGTTGGTGATGCCGCCCAAAGCTGAGGGGCTAACTTTCCTCGGCACTGCGGTCCAGGGTTCTTCAGGGCTACCGGCTAGTGGCTATGTGCCGCGCGGCTCGGAAGAGTATCACTACGAACTGACTAGCGTCAGCTTGGAGCGAATCGAACCCGCGGGACCGGCGGTGATCGGCAGTGGCACACCAGCCACTTGGTGGACGCTCAAAGAAGCCACCGAGCCTAACGCGACCGCACAGTTAGCTCTGCTGACCTGGGAACCGACGCCTGCACCTAAGGCAATCGAAAAGAGCGAGGTCCTCAAGGAGTCGATTGAAGACCGCTGGGGTCGCATCTGCGACGATGCAGCTCCGCCCACTTCGGTACTCTGGACCTTCCGATTTGAGCGACTGGGAGCCTCGGTTGTGGGCTGGGATTTAGAAGGAGTCGCTTGGCCTGACCCACCTCAAACTAAGCGCTCGAGCGAACCCGACACTGCTTTCAAGGTGACTGAGCGCTGGCGCTCAGGTCAGGCTAAGCTCGATAATTTGCGCGGCATCGTCCCAGCCCTAGTCGTGGGTGGTCTGGTGCGTTGCTATCAACCCAGTACCCAGCCTCCCACCACGCAACCGACGACCCAGCCCACGACCCAGCCAACCACGCAACCCACGACTCGACCTACTGTGGTGGTAGGTGGACGCGGTCCAGTCGCCTTCAAGCGCACACCAACAGTGGGTAGCTTGGTTGGCCCAACCGATCCGGTACTCGCTCGGCTAGCGCGACAACCAGCTCAGCAGCCCTTCCGTATCACGCCTCGACTGTATGCGAAAGCAGCCAGGTTTGAGCCGCTAGCAGCCACCATCAATCTTGCTACAGTGCTGGGTCGCCTGGAACGCGGAGAAACCGTTACCCGGGCACAGCTGATCCAGACGACCGCAACCACTAGCGGCATTGGGGCCGTCTCCACGCAACCGGGTGGTAAGAACTGTGAAGTGCGGCTTCTGGAGTCACCAATCTTCGACGATGGCCGCATTATCGTTTTTGGCAATCCTCAGAAAACAGCGGCCGTTGCTAAGGCGCTAGAGCAGGCTGGTGTGAGCCATGGCCCTCTGGATGATGTCGTCGTCCTGCACACTGGCCCCTTCAAGGCCACCACGCTCCTGTTGTTCACGCGGCGAGAACTTTTGGGTAGCAGGCGATTGATCGTCCGTACGCTTGATGCCGATGGCAACGAGCTGCTGCGGGTTGCCGCCAGCCTAGAAGACCGAATCCCACTGAAGCCCCTACCTGCTCGTTGGGCTTCTGCTACCGGGCCTTGGGCAGATGACATCGCTGAGCTGCTGGCCTGGTCTGACTATCCAACGGCACAGGGCACCCTGCCGGTGCTACTCACCATCCCCGCAGGTGAAAAAGCTGACCGGATCGAAATCGGGGTTCTACCCAGGCCAAGCCAGCCAGGCATAGCCTCAGGACCAGGAATAGTTGCCGGCATGGTTGCAGTACCGAAATCTCAGCTTGTGCCAGCCTATTTCCTGGCTGCAATCGAAAGCTTGCGCCTCTCGGAAGTAGCACGAGCAGAGTGGGACGAAACCCAAATCAAGAAAGAACGCGAAGTGATCACCTCTGTACTTGGACCCGCCAGCACCGAAAATGCCTTCCTGTATCCGGGAGCCCTGTACAAAGTCAGCGCAACTTGGACCGGTAAAAGCAAGAGTGGCGGCACCGCATCTGATAGCCAGACGTTCTGGTTCAAAACCGATGACCAGGCGCCACTCCGTCTCGATGCTTGGATGCTGATGACGCTGCCAAATGAGGGTGAAACCTGCGTATTTGGTGCCGAACCCTTGCGTCTGATCTTCAACACTCATGATGTGGACCGGCTCTATGCCGCCTATGGCAAGGAATTGCGCATCCGACTCCAGGCAGCCTCGGCCCATCATCCTCAAAGCAAACCCACTGTGCCGCACCCGTTCCCGATCAATTCAGTGACGCTCAAGCCAGCCAAGGCCGAGATTTTGTCGCCCTGGGAGGAAACTCTGGTCGAGGTGCTGACGGAACCGCGCATCCCCCTCAATGAAAATCGCCCGCCGCAAACTAGGGGACACTGCATCCCTATTGATGAAAATCGCTCGCGGCAAAGCACAGTCACGGTGCCTATTCCGCTAGATCCCTACACCGACTACATCCTAGATGTGGAGATGGTGGATTTGGGCGCATCTGAAACGGCGACCGGGCCACGGGTCTATCGTCGGCACTTCTCCACAGGCGCTTACGGCACCTTCTCTGATTTCTCAGCCTCTCTACAGGCAGTTCTGGTGTCGCATCGTTCGGTTGCAGCTGGCGGCATGACGGCAATCCGGACCTTCTTTGCCGGTCGTGACCCGCAGGGTGCTGAACTCGATGAACAGATGCGGGCTCAAGGCTTGGAGGCCATGCCTGTCCCCGATCGGCCTCGTGTCATCGTGTTCTGGGAGCAGATCGGGGACAATCTGCCGCAGCCAACGGCAGTGCTAGTCGATGCCCCCGAGCCGCTGTGGCGGTCGCAGCCCTACCCAGACAAAATTCCCGACGATACAGGTCCTATCCCGTCTGAGCGTTGGGCCTTCACAGACAAAGACTGGCTGAAATTAGCACCTAAGCCAGGAACTGAGTCTGCCATTGCCGCGCAGGGCTTAATCCGCGCTCCGGGTCTGCAACGATCTCTGATCGTATTGGCAGCCAACAGCCGCGGACAGCGGCTCCAGCTCGATCTGGTCGAGCCGGCCTTTACAGAAGCGTATTTAGACAGTCCCGAGCAGCGGCTGACGGTGGTGGATATCACCTTCACGCAAGCGCCGTGGGAAGAATGAGGGAGGAATCGACATGACACGCATCATCGATCCGGACCGCTTCGTTCTTCTAGGCACCTTGATTGACTGGGCCGCTGTACGACGGCGCCACCTGAATGAACCTCGTGCCGAACAATTAGCCAGGCAGCGCCAGATCTCAACCAAAATCGTTCAGCTGCGCTGGTTGGTTCACCCTGAGCTGGGTTACCCCACCGAACCCTTTAAGGTCTGGCGGCGACCGGCCTTACCGCTGCAACTGGAGAAAGCGATCACGCCGGAGATTCTCAACACGAGCTTTGGCTTCCGAGTGATCAAGTGGGATGAGCCGCAGGTCTTTATCCGGGCGCGCTTTCAGGTCTCGGGCAGCAATGCTTCTGTGGTTGCTTATGCAGGCGCTCCCTTTGCTTCGGCAGCAGTGGACCTTCAGACCCTACTGACTGGAAGCCAAGAAGCGAAGTTCAGTGGTCCAGCAATCCAATGCCTAGTGGTAATGGCCAACGCCGATCTGCAAAATCTGGTCGGTATCAGCGACAAGGTGGCTGATGACCCTTCCTGGCAGCTGGTCGAGCAGGTTGGCTTGCCGGTAACCGCAGATTGGGCCGGTGTGTTCAACCTCGGCGCGCTCCAAGGCATGCAAGGCGCCTTGATTCAACCCCCGGCTGCCGCGCTCGACCGCTATCGTCGGGGCGCTCCGCTCTATGGCTGGGAGGCAGTGCTGGAAGGCACTACGCCTGCACCGCCCTGGCAACTGGCAAACCCTGCAGCGATCATCCAAACGTTGCGGAACAACCTGCTGGGGCCACTCAAGCAGATGATCACCTCGCGGCCCCCCAACCAGCACAACAGCTTCGAGTTGCAAAATCAGCTGCCGCCACCGGGAGGCGGTGATCCAGCAACAACGCGATTCAAACCGATGAGTACGCTGCTGTTTGGCGCCTCAACCGACCCGTTGCTGTCTCTGATTGCCGGCTTCGGTACCGCTTTCGACGATATTGATCTCCCGCCCATCTCCATATCTGACCGTAAGCTCTTCGACAACCCATCCCGCAGCGACTGTGACTATATGGTCACAGCTCGATATGAGCGAGGCGCAGATGGCAAATCGGCTCCTATTGAGTACGCTGCGATCCTGTTCTCGCCACGACTAGCAACCACTCCCCCAACGCCTGCCAACCTCAGCGCCGCTGGTGATGGTCATAAATCTCCCGCAGCGCTGGACCAGCCGTGGCAGGGAGTGATCCGGCTGGGTTGGGACAAAATTCCAGATACCCTGCCGTTCCGGGTTGGTAGTTACGCTATGGCCCGCAGCCAACAAGCCCCCTCAGGAGGAGTGGTCGCCCTGATGGGCAAACGCCCCTTCGACTCTGCGCTCCAGCCGATCAGTGCCACTACCAGCTTGGAGCAGGAGCAGACGCTTGGCCGCTTGCAGGCCCTGGACGAAACGTACGACATCGCTAGCACACCTAGCCCGAATGGCTTGCGCTATGGCCTGGCCCATCAGGATCTCTTTGGTCTGTGGAGCAGTTGGGCCACAACTGGACACCAAATCAGCGAGCCAGCCGCGCAGTCTGTTGCGATCCTGTCGTCCCGGTTTGAGGTCACCGCTCCGGCTAGTGGCTCAGCCTGCCAGGCTCAGCTAGTTGTTGAGCTTACCTGGGACTGGAAGGTGCGTTCACCTCAGCAGCTAGAGTTGGTTGGTCGTCTCTATCCTCAGGCCAAACGAGGGGTTGCACCTGCCGACATCTCGCTGCCCAACCGATTGCCGAAGTCTCTAGTGGATCTAGCGAGTCCATCGTTCAAAATCACCTTTTCTGGTGGCAACGTAGGAACGCCGGATCCAGGCGGCACGATTGAGTATTTGTCAGACGACGGCAAGAACATTGTGCCCAATCCCCCTACTTTGGCAGGCCCGCGTCGCTATCGCATCACCATCAGCTTTGAGTTGGACTTCGCCTCAACCGGACACATTGGCTTGGCGCTCTGGGCCAGGGGACAAGAAAACCGGCTACCACAGCGATTGGGTCCCTGGTCAGCACAGCCGTCGATTGTGTCTGCCTCCGATCCACGACCCCCAGTGCTCAACATTCAGCACGAAGATGTCCTGCTGGCGAGCATGGCAGACGCCAGTGGCGAACACCATGCGCGTTTGGCCTGGGACAGTGTAGCTGGCGCAGTTGGCTACTTTATCTATACAACGACCGAAACTAAGCTGCGGGTGGATCGGGGACTGGCTGACCCCAACCTCAGTGAAACTCTCTCCCAACGTTTAGTCGCTTTGCGTGATGCCTTTGCGGCTCAGCCAACGCCGGACCAAGGGCCTTCGCGCCGCTCGTTCACTCGCCTTAACGATCAGCCCCTCACCGGGACGAGCACCCAAATCACCCTGCCACGCGGCTCAAAGGAGATCCATCTATACGTGATACTGGGGGTCAGTGCCAGTCAAATCGAATCCGCCTGGCCAGATGCCAGCGATCCAGACCGACGCCGGCGCCCAATTGCCTACGCTGCCCCTCAAGTTGCGGCTCCGTCACCGCCAACTCTGGAGGTATCCCGGATCCTGGACAAAACGGTCGATCCTCACGTCTACCGAGCGGCCCTCCGCATCCAGACCCGTTCCGGCGCGACTGTTAGCCGGATTGACCTACACCGAGTGCGCGTGCCAGAGGCTTCGCTGAGCCTGGACACCATGGGGCCACCCATTGCCAAGCTCAGTGGTTCTGCGCCGCCCTGGGAGGTTACTGCTACACCTGGTACAGGACCGGGAGAAGCCCAACCGATTGGCACCATCAAAGGCAGTGACAGCCCTGAAGGTTCGTGGAAGCGCGTCTTCTATCGAGCGGTAGCTTGGTCTGGTGATGATCTGACTAGAGGCATCTACGGGGGACGGTCATTGCCGAGCGCAGCGCAGGAGGTGGTGATCCCGACCTCAACGGCACCCCAACTGTCAGCGATCAGCAGTACCTGGCCGGGCGGTGCGCTCAGCGATATTTTGCTCACCGTGACTAGTGAGGCTCCAATTAACGAAACACCACTGGGTCCACACCGGCTTAAGGTAGACGTGCGCGCAGCCCGACCAGACGGGTCGTTGCAGCCGTTATACGCCTATCCGGTGATCGCCTCCAACAGCTCTCTGGATAACACGCTGGAGAAAATCCCCACAACGCAACCAGCTCCTGAGATAGGGGGGCTCTGGCGGCAAGCGGGAGCCGCACCAGGGACCACGCAATACAAAATCTTAGTCAAGCGCGCCTCCATTGATGAAGTGCTGAAGGTGTGGATTCAGATGAGCGATCCACTGGGACGCGCCACCGAGCAAACCCTGGAGGTTGCAGCCGGTTCGCCGCTGGCAGCGCCCGTGATCGAGATGCCCGTGGTCACTAAGGTGCTGGGCAAGGGCTTCATATTCAGCTTCGAAACCTCGGTGCCGGTAGCACCAACACCGATTGGGCCCTACTTGCTCAAGGTTGGTTTTGCTGCTGGGCCACTGCTGCCAATTCTGTTGCCAGGCAGGCGTCTGCCTCAGAGGGGTCCATCGGTGGGGGTTGAGCTTCCCTTGTCTCAGATTCCTCTGGCATCAGCGGGTGAGGACGCATTTAACGAGGCCAAGCCCATCCCAGTGCGACGCACCAAGCTTGCTGGCAGCTCAACCCGGATTACCGTGTTCCTGCGCGGCTCGTCAGGCCAGATAACCGTTGTTTTAGAAGCGCCGGATGGGCGTACCAAGAGTGTCCGGAGGAGCTTGCAGTAATGGTCAATATCATTCCGCCCCAGACTGTGCTGACTCCTACAGGGGCAGCCAATGAGCTTCAGTCTGAAGGACTAGACGCGCTAGGCCTCACCGTCCCTACTTTGAGCCCAGCTTGGGCAACTGCAACCCCGGTAGCGGCCAGCGATTACGACGCTGACAATTTAACGCTCAACCTGACCGGAGTCAGAGCGCCGTTTCGAGCCATCCGCACCTTCGTGTCGGCGCCAACCATCTGGAGCGGCGCTGATGGCGCTTCCCTATCAGGCCCTGTTGCCGTGCTGCGCCTCCATCCTGAGGCCGCGCGACGGCTTGAGAGACTTGTGGCGGTGCGGTATGGCGCTCCGGTCATTCGGCCTGTGCCTGTTGCGATAATCATCCGGGGGATTACGCTGCCTGCCCCAGTCCCAGTTCCGGAATGGTACCTGGCGGGTGAGCCGCTCGGTTTGGGAGGCAGTCTGACGGTTTCCTTCCACGATGGCCGGGGCTTACCCATTGACCCGATTGCCGTTGCCGCCATGTTCAGTGATCTGATTACTTGGCGACCAGCGCTACGCATGAGCCAAGACTCTGCAGCAACTGTGGCGGACCCAGGCGGGCTGGATGGCATTGTCTCCTTGGCCTCGGGAGTCCGTTGCCACGTAATCGATCCACATGGTTGGGCTTATGCGCCGAGTCGTGAGTTGGCTCGGCTCAAGGTAGTTGATGCATCAAATGTTGAAATCGCAGCGGTTGCCAACAGCGGTCTAGTGGATCTAGCTGCAGGTCAGCGCTTAGGCCGGTCTGCCAACGATGAAGCTGCTGATTCTGAGAAGCCCTTGCAGTGGGGTTGGGCCACCAGTGGCACCTTGGCTCGTACGGTCCTGGTTCCGCCAGACTTACCGGCAGGCGTAAATTTGGCACGGCAGTTCTTCCGGGTCATGGCGGTAGACCTCAATTGGCATCTGCTGGGCAACCGAAGCAATGACGATAAAATTCCTGACTTTGCCCTGCCCAAGGTTCGTCAATCCGTCCCCAACTTTGACTACCTAGTAGATGGCATGGATGTGCTGGGTGCAGCGGCAGAAATCGCCACGGGCTTTCCGCCGGGGGGTGGGGCTGGGATGTTTGCCCTAGCCGTATCGCCAGTCATTACCCCCGAGCTAGCCGTGCCGCCAGGGACCGGGGGCATCGGTCATTGGCCAGCCTTTCCACTCCCCAATACCAAAACAGCTCTCAGCGCAGCCACAGATCCGACCAACGGTCTCAGCGGCCACTGGCGTAGCCCTGCTGATAGCGAGAGTGCCGATTTCGATGTGGTTCTGACCATCCTGGCGAATGCCGTGCCGGACGGTGCTTATGTACGCATATTCCCGCGCCGCTTTGTCGAGATCCAGGCCATCGGCGAGCAGCCCTCTTTTGTACGGGGTGATGGCGGTGCAGCGCTGGCAGTGGCAGGTACCGCGACCCGGATTTTGCTGGTGGATCCGTTCGGTCTGGCCCCATCTGGAACCAAACCCAATCCAGCCAAACTCGAAGTGGACATAGTGGTCACCAGCCGTATGGGTCAGCGGCGCCTGTTCTCGGTAGTGGCTGTGACACTCAGCGATCCACCTGAAGTCTGGGATGTCTCCCTCGCAGCCTTTGATGGTGACGCGCTCCTGAATACGCCCCCGCTGACAACGTTGTTTTCGAGCCTCAACACGCTATCAATTGCACCCGTGCCGCTGTTTGGGTTGCCGCGCCCCGTAACACCACCCGGCGGCACTCCAGGCAGCATTGCTGCTTTAGTTCGGCAGTTGGCAAGCGAGGAGCAGCCGCGTCAAGGACCCCGGCTACCGACCCAAGCCCGGTTTGAAACCATCCTGGCCCTTGGAACTTCAGTCACACCAGACCAGCAATTGAGTTGGAAGGCTGTGTTGAGTGGCGCGCGTTGGACTTGGGAGAGCCGGGTGGCTCGTCCTGACCTCGGCAATCCTGGCAATCCCGCTGGGCCGGATGTCCATGCAGCGGGCGTTCGTTGCGAGGGGCAACTGGCCTATGATTTGGCGCTGCACGCACTGAAGCGAGCCCAGCCAATTTTGCCAGTCAGTGCTGAGTCGCTCGGTTGGCTCGTAAGCAGCGGTGGCGACAACTGGGATGAGCCGGGTCCGGACAGCAGTGGCACCGTCTCAGCGGCAATGCTGGAGACAGTAGCCGCCTTTTGCGACACACCTGAATTAGCGCTTCCAGGTATCCCGATTCCCCAGCCAACCGATTCGATTCAGACGGTGGTCAATAACCTCGCTGATGCCCTTGGCTTGCCAGCGCCAACCTTCAGTGTTGCTAACGAAGATGAACTGCGACGCAAGCTACAGCGAGAGGTTGTCACAGCTAAGTTTGGTCAGCGAGATGCTCTCTGGGCACTGCATCGGGCGATTGGGCAAGCACGGGAGTTCATCTACATCGAGAGCCCGACCTTTGCTCGCACAGCCCGACCCAGCGGCACACCCAAACCGCATGAGGTGGATCTGGTCGAAGCCATTCGTCAGCAGTTGGCAGCCAACCCCCGGCTCAAAGTGATGATCTGTGTGCCGCGTGTACCTGATTTCGCCGCAGAGAAAGCCCCTTGGGTGAGAGCTGCATTGAAGCATCGCAAGGACGCCATTCAGCAGCTGATTACTCAAGATCGTAACCGGGTTGCAGCCTTTCATCCGATTGGCTTTCCGGGACGTCCTACAGCGATTCGCTCGACTGTGGTGATTGTTGATGACATTTGGTGTCTAGTTGGCACCAGCCATTTTCGTCGGCGGGGCATGACCTTCGATGGAGCGGTGGATGTCGTCAGCCTCGATCGCACAATGGCCAACGGCTATTCGAGTGGGATAACTCGCTTCCGTCAGGAGTTAATGGCTGCCAAGTTAGGCGTTGATGTCCCCGGTTCACCAGCAGTGACTTCGGCCATCTGGACAAGGCTGGCGCAACCAGAGGCCGCCTTCGATACGCTTGCTGATTTATTACAGCAAGGCGGGCTAGGACGTTGTAGCCCGATTTGGGCAGGCCCAACCGATACCAATGTCATTGAACAGAGTGCAGATGTTGTAGACCCGGATGGCGTCGATGAAGACGGCAGTAATCTTCTGAATCTGTTTAAGACTCTGCTGTTGGAGGGTTGATATTGGCTGCAACAGTAACTGCAAAAAAACTGCAAAAATTGAGCAATACAGTTGAGAGGCAGAGGCTCTATTCTTTGGTTGGCCATGTCAGTTGGTCCAGCCAGAACATGTTGATCAATTAGCCACTTGATGAACCAATCGGAGTCAACCGACGAGCAACCTTCTGGGCTGGCTTCCCGCCTGTTCGAATCAGCTCAAGCCCTCAACTGCGAGACAGAAGATCTGCTGGTGCTCCTGCTTCAACTCTTCGAGCGAGAACTTCAAGATCAAAACATTGATCTCGACGAAATAGGCTGCATCGAGCAGCTCAGGCTTGTGTTGGGTCTATAAATTGCCTGTCCATCAAAACTAAACGAAAAACTAGGCAGAGAACTAGGCAATCTGCCAAGTTTCCTCGGGCAAACGACGGTAAATGCCTTGCTGTCGTTGCATAAACTGGTAGCCGATCAACTCGCGGCGCAGAGTTGCACAGTCTGGGTGGCGTCGTTGCAAAATCTCGTTGACGCTGCGCTCTGGATAATCCACCCCCTCCTCAAATTGGCCCACGAGCCATTTCAGAATCACCCAGCGCTTCTTGCGGCTAGCGGGAATCTCTTTGAGTCGCCCCTCCTCTAGGAAGTTACTGAGGATCTTGCGCTCCCAAGCTTGACCCTCCACTTCTGTGACTAGGGAGGCAAGTTGAGCTGGGGAAAAGACGATCTGGTTGAGCTGTGTCAGGGCCTCTGTATTCAGCTGGTACCAGTGAGTGTTGCCCTCAGGGCGCATCTTGACCAGCTTCAATTCCTTGAGCTTGGCCAAGTGATGAGAGATGGTTGGCTCTCGCAACTCCAGCAAGGTTGCCAGTTCTTCCACACTGCACTCACGGTTGGCGAGTAGGCCAAGCAGCTTGAGGCGGCTCTCGTTAGCCAGGGCCTTAAAGAAGCTCAGCAGGGTCTGCAATTCTTGGTTTTCCACACGGGCTCCCTACTTAGACAGGTATCTAATTAGAAGTATATCGAATTAGATAGGCCAAGGTAGAGGAGAATCAGCCAAGTTGCCCCTGTTAAGGAACTGTTGGCAGGGTTCGGTAGCTGTTTTGAGAGTGGCTGTTCACACAGTGCAGTTACCGTCTGAAATGCGAACGTCGGTCGAGCCAAGCTCTGGCTTCGTCTTCTGAATTCAATTGATGGTGTGCTTGAGTGGTCGGATCGTAAATCTGCCAGCAACCGTTTCTCTCTTGCCAAACCTGCAATTCGGGGCTTTGAACCATGCCTTGAGCCAACTTCTGCAAGCTTAGTTTCAGTATGGATAATAGCAACTCAGAAAAACGCGAGGAGGTTAATTTTGGGCTTGATTGAGTCAAAGATAAGAAGTGATTTGGTGAAGAAGATCGCATTGCTAGAAATGCTCCTTTTAATAAGCAAGCTATTGGCTATCTCTGTCTAGATCCAATCTACGCAAAGCTCGTAACTAACACATTCCCCTTTGCTGCCAACCCATACCTATTAATCGGCTAATTTGATTGCATAAAAGTGCAAATCTCTGTTCGCCCTGAACCCGCTTCCAAAGCTAGCCTTAGCAGAGCGAGCCAAAAGTTTTTCGTTTTCAAAGAGTTCTTACAACCCTACCGATTAACCCGCCGCTCCTTTATCATCTATCATCCAAGCTTTGCGCTCTTTTCTGTTTCTTCGACGTGGGCAGACGATAATGCAGTACATCAGCACCCGCGGCAGCGCCCCTGCCCTCACTTTTCCTGACGCCGTCCTAGCTGGCCTAGCCAGCGATGGTGGCCTGTACCTGCCGGAAAGCTATCCACAGTTTTCTGCCGCCGAGTGGCAAAAGCTGGCAACGCTACCGTACCCCGAATTGGCAGCCAGGATCATGGAGCCCTATGTGGGCAGCAGCATCCCTTACTCAACGCTGCTGGCCTTAGCTCAACAGACTTACAGCAAATTTCATCATCCAGCCATCGCGCCGCTGAAACAGCTGAGCCATGATCACTGGCTTCTAGAACTATTCCATGGCCCAACCATTGCCTTCAAGGATTACGCCCTACAGTTTCTGGGACGGCTGTTCGACTATCTACTCGAAAAGCGCTCCAAAAAACTGACGATCATCGGTGCAACCTCCGGTGACACTGGCTCTGCTGCCATTGAGGCCTGCCGGGATAAGTCAACCATGGACATTATCATCCTGTATCCCCATGGTCGGGTATCCGATGTGCAACGGCGGCAGATGACAACCGTTGCCTCCAGCAATGTCCACACCATTGCGCTGGAGGGGACCTTCGACGATTGCCAGAACATGCTGAAAGCTCTGTTTAGCGATATGTCTTTGCGGCAAGAGCGCCATTTATCGGCGGTGAACTCAATCAATTGGGCCCGCATCCTGGCACAGGTTGTTTACTATGCCTACGCGGCCCTTGCCCTGGGCGCACCCCATCGCGCTGTCTCCTTCGCAGTGCCAACTGGCAATTTCGGCAATGTCTTTGCGGCTTACGTTGCCCCCCAAATGGGACTACCGGTCAAGCATCTCGCCATCGGCACCAACAAAAATGATATTCTCACCCGTTTTTTTGAAACTGGCAGCATGAGTATCACCGGGGTGGAACCCAGCATTAGCCCCAGTATGGATATCCAGGTTTCTAGCAATTTCGAGCGTCTGCTCTTTGACCACTACAAGCGGGATGGCGCTCAGGTTGCGTTAGCAATGAACGGCTTTCGCCAATCCGGAAAGTTCCAAATTAGCGCCGAAGGCCTGCTGCAATTACAGCGAACCTTTAAGGCCTACCGCCTTGATGACGATCAGACCCTGGCAGTGATCCGCAAGGTGTACCAGGAAACGGGCGAACTAATTGACCCACACACCGCGATTGGCGTTGCCGCAGCGGGACGGGCCATTGAGCCCGGCATTCCAGTGGTGTCCCTGGCCTGTGCCCACCCAGCCAAATTTCCCAAGGCTGTCAAGCAAGCGACAGGCGTCCATCCACCGCTACCAGACTGGCTGGCCGACCTGCACCAACGCCAAGAACGGACTACTGTTTTGCCCAATAGCTATAGCCAGGTGAAGGAGTTTGTTCTGGGCTGCACTTCCAGCTCGCTGGCCAGTTGAGAGGCCAGCTGAGAGACCAGTTAAGAGTTCCAGGGCAGGATAGTCGCAGAGAAGGGGACAGAGAAGAGTAAGAGCTGTGGCTGCGCTACCTCAGCAATGAGCAAACGCAGCTCTACCTCGGAGGGCTGAGCTTATGGAGATCGTTCCGGATAAAACAGCCTGAGCGAGAATGCTAGCTCAAACGCCACAGAGCCGGCATGACAGCCTTCTCTGCGGCTAACCCACCAGCGGGTACGAACCGCTAACAGGCTAATTATGAATACATCTACCGAATTGCCTAAACAGGCTGAACTGACCAAAAAATCAACCAAAGCTACTGAACTAGCAACAAAAGCAACTCAAGCAGCTGAGCATGACTTTACCGGCTTCTGGGAAGCCTTCCTCTTGGGTCTGCAAGGAGAGGAGTTGCCGGTGGATATGTGGGGGTTGTTCAGCCTGGACGGCTGGCAACGAGGCTGGAAGGCCCGGGAAGAGCTCCATTAAATAAATTGTGAATAGAAAAAGGGCTAGGGCAGTGACTCTGCTTGCCCTCCTACCGGTTTGAGCTCTGGACCCTGAGTTCAAAACTCGAAGTGGTGGGAGATTGTATTGCTCCGTTAAATTGCTGCATTGAATAAAGTGAATAAAGTTTCAAGGTCCGGGCTGCAATCCCCAAGCTTTGAGAAGCTTCTACGGATGCTTAGTTTGAGCCGTACCAATTTTGGACCTAATCCAGATGCTTTCAGCCCCTTCTCCCCAGCACTCGCAGCACTCCAGAAACCTCCATAGAAACCCAGGTGTTTGGCTCAGTATGCTCCTGGTGACTTTAGTAACGAGCTGCTCCTCTGCCCAGCCGCCTCAATCGACGGGTGAGGGGGGCCCACCTACGGGTTCCCCAGCCTCTCCTCAGGCCACCCAAGCACCCAGTTCTGCTGCCTCTGCGCCTGCCAGTCCTGCACCCGACGCGCCCAAGTCCAGCCCATCCTCTCCAGCTTCAGGCTCGTCCTCAGCTTCGGCGACTTCATCTGCTCAGCTTCCCTTGGCTCAAGATCAAGTGCTGCAGCGACTAGATGGCATTCCGGTGTTTACACTCGCGAATGCTAAGGGTGCTCCGATTACTGCATCATCGCCCCAGGTTGCTCAGGGCGCTCCCATCGTCACCTTCTTCTTGAGCTATCAAGAAGCTCAGCAACTCCTCACGCAGCTCCGCAGCCAAAATCCCAGCGTTGGGCGAGAGGCAAAGATCATGCCCCTGTCATTGAGCCGTGCGCTCCAGCTGGCTCATCAGCAAAACCCTGCGCAAGGAAGTGCTTCCCCAGGTGCCGCCCCACCAAGTGGTCAACAACGCCCGATTTTTCAATTCAGGCCTAATCCAGAAAGCCTGCAGGCCGCTACCAAAATCCAGCAGGCCAATGGACAGTCGGGACAAAGCATCTCCGGGGTGCCTGTGTTCTTTCTCAAGGGAGCTAGCCAAAACCAGCAGGGACTCGTCACCATCAGCCGGGACGGCAAAAGTGCTATTCCCTTTTTCTTTGATCAGCAAGATGCCAAGAAGCTGCTCGATCAGCTGCAACAAAAACAACCCGATCTTGCCAAGTCAACCCGGCTAGAGGTCACCAGCCTGACCCAGGTGCTTAGTTCCGAGCTTGACCCAGCAACCAAGGCTACGACTCAGCAGTTTACATTCGTGCCTTCCCGAGCTGAGGTGGAATCGGCTCAAAGTCTGAAGACAAGTAAACCAGCAAGCTAGGTCTGGAAAGGCTCAGTCAGGCAGACTCGTCTTCGAAGTCGATAGCTAGGACAGTTGCATGGGGGTCCAGGTCTGTCTCACTTAAGGCAATCACCAGTTCCCCCAGCGGATCTCGACTAAAGGAATCTAGGATGGCGCAACGACTGGTATAGGACAGTGGCTTGCGGTTGGATAGCAACTGGACGCCCTTGACTCTGCGGATCGGCACACCCCGAACCGTGACGCTGTCATAGGGTTTCAGGAGCAGATGCAGATAGACTCGCTTGCCCTTCCGGGTTGAGGGACCGTAGAACTGCCAGGGCTCCAGCCCTGGCTGCGTGCCAAGAATGCTTTCGTGATGCAGAGCCATCCAGGTCTGTACTGTCTCTAGGCGCTCCAGCAACTCTGGCTGAATCTGGCCATTGCCCATCGGACTGACGTTGAGCAGTAGGTTGCCGCCCTTTGCTGCCGCCTCACACAGGGTATGGATAATCTGACGGGCCGACTTGAACTGCCGATCAGCCGGGTTATAACCCCAGCTTTCATTGATGGTCAAACAGGTTTCCCAACTCCGCTCAGGGGGTTGGGCTGGGACAAATTGCTCAGGCGTATCGAAATTGCCATAGCCCGGCAGGCGGTCGTTGATCAAGATCTCGGGTTGCAGTTCCCGGATCATCTTGTGGATTGCCTCCGTCTGCCACTGTTCCGGCGTGCGCTCCCAGGCGCCATCAAACCAGAGAATATCGATGGGGCCATAATCGGTCAGTAGTTCGCGCAACTGGGCAAACAGAAACTGAGTGAAGCGCTGCCACTGCTCAGTGCTGGGCTGTCGAAACTGGCCAAAGCGATAGGGCTTATCGGCTTCGGTGAAAGCGGGATAGTCTGGGTGATGCCAGTCGATGAGAGAAAAATATAGGCCGACACGCAGGCCCTCGGCTCGCATCGCTGTTACGAATTCCCGCACAATATCTTTGCGGTAGGGCGTGTGCTCGATCGAGAAATCAGACTGGCGGGTGTGAAATAGAGCAAAGCCATCGTGGTGCTTGGCAGTCAGGATGACGTACTGCATCCCTAGTTGTTTTGCCAGCGCAGCCCACTGTTGGGGGTCATAACTTTGTGGATTAAAGGTCTGTGCCGTCCGCTGATATTCCTCAACTGGAATGTCGGTGCAGAAGGGCAAACTGAAGACACCTCCCACTAAAGGCCAGGACAACTCGCAACCCTGCTGGCTACTGTGGCCCCAATGCACAAACATGCCAAACCGAGCCGTATTAAACCAGCTTTTGATCATTCGCTTGGGTTATTGAAGAACCTGAATTCTACCGAACATAGGAGGCACCGTTAATGTCAATTGTGGTGCCAGTGGCGTGGGGAGCCAAACCAGAGGCTAAAAATGCAATCACATTCGCCACATCTTGGGTCGGAGCAGGCTTTCCCATTGGAATATCTCGCGTGACATAATCTGCGCCTCGCTCCTGCATGACTTGTTCAATGCGTTCGGTATGCACAAAGCCGGGAGCAATGGCAAAAGCAAGAATATTATCTTTGGCAAAGCCACGGGCAATACTGCGGGTCAGCGCAATGACCCCGCCCTTGGACGCAGCGTAATGCATGTACTCAGGTCCATCGCCTCGGAAAGCAGCTCGGCTGGCAACGTTGATGATTATGCCGCCCTGTTGGCTTCTAAAGTGCTGAATTGCTGCTCGACATAAATTGGCTACGCTCACTAAATTGACTTGTAAAGTTGTTTGCCAAGCCCCTGACCAGATTTCCCATTCATCCTCTACCGCAGCACTCGGCATCACAGCGGCATTGTTAACCAGAACATCAACTCGTCCTTGCCAGTTAATCGCTTGTTGCCACAATTCAGTTGCGGCATCGGGCAGGCTTAAATCAGCTGAGACCAGTTGACAACGGTTTGGTCTTATCTGTTCAGCCACTGCTTCTGCTTCGTTTCGGCTACTGCCATAATGCAAAACCACATCGGCTCCAGCCTGACTTAGCGTGCGAGCAGTGGTAGCACCAATACCACGGGAGGCTCCGGTTACCAGAACGACCTTTCCCTTCAAATCAATCATGTTCGATAATCATGGTTAACGGGGATAGCGCTGTAATTCTGTAGTACGTTGGCGAGTCAAGCGAGCAACGCAATCGCTGAATCTGGCGAATTGACCGGTGCCACTGTCCGGGCCTCCCCCTTCAGACTCACAAGCATCATCTCGATATTGAATCCAGGACCGCTGAGCTGCGACCAAGCGAGAGCGTTCAGCGGCGGAAAGTTGTCGGATCAAGCGTTGATAAACCTGGTTGAGTTGCCGATCTGCGGCGTCGGCTGCTTGCTGAGCGCAGAACTGCACTTCTGGTGTGCCTTGAGGATTCTTGCAATCAGGCTGCTGTGCCAATAGCGTCCGCGTCGGAGTTAGTACTAGAGGGAAAGCGACAACAACGGCCAGTGAAATAGAGCGCAGCATGAGCTTGGTCAATCGGAATACCAACATTATGAGCATAGTTACGAACAGAGTTCAGCCCAAGAGCTCTCTATTAGTCCTTGAGCTGAAGCCTGAACAGGCTTTGTCGGTTTAGCTGTCAATCCCAGAGAGCACTAGCTTACCGATTGTCTTGCCTGATTCGAGTTGCGTATGGGCTTTTGCTAAATTTGCTGCATTGAGCGAACCGAGGCTTTGAGTCATGGTTGTCTTCAAGACATTTTGCTCAATTAATTCTGCAGTTTGGTTCAATAAATCGTGCTGCGATTGTATGTCCTCGGTTGCATACATAGACTTCGTGAACATCAGCTCCCAGACAAAAGTTGCACTCTTGTTTTTGATTAGATTCAGATCAAGCGGTTGTGCTGTTTCGACAATCGAGCAAATCTTGCCCTGTGGCTTGATCACTTCTGCCATGCTCTTCCAGTGTCCATCGGTGTCATTGAAGCACAGGATGTAATCAACCTCCTGAATGTCTAATTTCGCGAGCTCATCCTTTTTTTCACGATGACTAATGCAGTAATCAGCACCCATCTTCTGACACCACTCAATAGTTTCTGGCCTGGATGCCGTGGCAATCACTTGCAGTCCGGCAACCTGCTTGGCTAGTTGAATCGCAATTGAACCAACTCCGCCCGCACCACCAATAATCAGCACGTGACTAGCTTGATTCTTGGCAGTTTTGCTTGGTTCGATTGCCAATCGTTCAAATAATGCTTCCCAAGCTGTGATCGTAGTCAACGGTAATGCGGCGGCTTCCTCAAACGATAGATTGGTCGGTTTGCGGCCAACAATTCGCTCATCCACAGCCTGGTATTCGCTGTTACTACCAGGGCGAATGAGACTACCTGCGTAATACACTTCATCGCCTGGTTTGAATAACTGCACTGCTTCTCCAACCTGCTCCACAACTCCAGCCGCATCCCAGCCTAAAATTCTAGGGGTGCTTTGCTTTTCAACGATGGAAGCACGAACCTTGTAATCGACTGGATTGACAGAGATCGCTTTGACTCGAATGAGTAGATCTCTAGCACCAAGTTGAGGTTGGTCAAGATCGATTTCGGTAAAACAGTTGGGATCACTCGCGAGACGACATTGGTAAACAGCAAGTGCCTTCATGGTTTCTCCTATAGTTTTTCTGGCGAGAGCATAGGGCCTCAAAGCTCAAGCGTGATGCTTTGATTCTGGGAGCTACCTTGGAGATTGACAAGTACGCACATATTTTATGGGTAGTATCAAAAGTTATCCTGTAGAGATGGGGCTGTGCGAGATAGAGAATACAGCCATCGCTATAGCTGTGCTATTGAGGCAATCCTAGAGGTCATTGGTAGACGGTGGAAGGGAGTGATTCTCTGAGCCATGTAGAGGCAATTCAATGGGAACGGTTTTAGACCTTCTGGTTTAAACTTTCTGGAAGTCGGCAGGCACAGCTGGATTGCTCAACAAATATCCTTCCGCCAAGCTTCGATATTGTTCAAGTTGCTGTTGCTGCCAGGCTGAATCCTTCCCTAGTTCCTCGGCCAACAGTTCAACAACTCGGGGAGCTGCCTCCATGCTTGCTCTGGCATTGAGCAGCAGGGCGCGAGTACGGCGGGCAAGCACATCCTCAACGGTACGAGCCAGTTCATAGCGAGCGGCCCAACGAACCTCTGCTTCTCGGTAGGGCAATTGTGCATGGAGCAAGATGTCTGCACCCGGCAGGTCTCGCACAGCTTCAGCATCACTGCCATACATGCCCAGAGGCTCAGCTTCGGGCGTTGCCGTCCAACCATGCAGATGCAAGTTGCTGGTCGTTGAAGCCTGGGCTGGCAGCCTAGCCAGTTGCATGGCTTGATCGACGACATCCTCGCCCATTTTGCGGTAGGTCGTCCATTTGCCACCAGTAATCGTAATCAACCCAGATCCAGACACGCGAATTACATGATCACGGGAGAGAGAGGCGGTTGAGCCAGCCCCAGCGGTTCGCTCGGGCTTCACCAGTGGCCGTTGACCGACAAACACACTCAACACATCTTGTTGAGTTGGCGGGTTAGCCAGATACTGAGCAGCTGTGCGCAGGATAAAGTCAATTTCCTCCTGAAGGGGACGCGGCTCAAAGGCAACGTGCTCGACAGGCGTATCGGTTGTGCCAATCACAACTTTGTTGTGCCAGGGCACCGCAAATAAGACTCGTCCATCTTCAGTGTGGGGAATCATGATCGCACTATCACTAGGCTGAAACCGCTTATCCACGACCAGGTGAATGCCCTGGCTCGGTGAAAGCATATCGGGCACATTTGGGTTATCCATGCGCCGCACAGTGTCAACGAAAATGCCCGTGGCATTGATCACTGAACGCGCTTGTAACTCGAATCGCTCGCCGGTTTCAGTATCTCGAGCAGAGACCCCTGTGACCCGTTCACCTTGTTTCAGTAGACCTGTGACTGGAAAGTAATTCAAGGCGATGCCACTGTAATCTAAAAAAGTACGCAGCAGTGCAATCGCAAGGCGAGAGTCATCGAACTGCCCATCGTGATAGACAATGCCGCCTTTGAGCCCCTGGGGATTCAAGGTTGGCATACGAGCCAGGATTTCTCGTTTACTTAAGAAGTGGCTAGCCCCTAAACCCAGTTTTCCAGCCAGAATGTCATAGACCTTGAGACCTGCCCCATAAAAAAACTTCGACCACCAAGTGTAGGCAGGAACGACAAACGTTAAGTCACGCACGAGATGCGGTGCGTTGCGGCGAAGCAGTCCACGTTCGCGGAGCGACTCGCGGACCAAGCCAATGTTGCCTTGTGCCAGATAGCGAACACCACCATGTACCAACTTGGTAGAACGACTGGACGTGCCCTTAGCGAAGTCGTATTGCTCCAAAAGTAGAGTTTTATAGCCACGATTGGCTGCCTCAACCGCAGTTCCTAAACCCGTAGCGCCCCCGCCAATTACGATCAGATCCCAAACATCAGGTTGACGAAGGGCAGCGATCAAATTCTCACGATTGATTAGTGCGTTCATAGTCAGTTTCCTGAGACGATTGACGTGTTCATAAAAGTCTTTGCAGCGAAGTCTTTACCGTGGCAGCTTAGCGAGAATGGTGTTTTTCATAGGGGCAATCACAAGGGATTACCCCTGTAAATTTCATTTGGGCTTCATTCAGGCAGCTTTGAATTAGGACGAGATCTGGGATGAGATCATTTAGACCACTTCCTGCCATCTCGCCCGCTCGACAGCCTGACGCCATGAGGCAAGCAAGGCATCGCGCTGGTCGGTGCTCATATTTGGTTCAAAGCGCTTATCGACTTGCCATTGCTTAGCGATTTGTTCTTCACTCTGCCAATAGCCAACGGCGAGCCCTGCCAGATAGGCAGCTCCCAAAGCCGTTGTTTCTGTCACCTTAGGACGCACAACCGGCACACCCAGAACATCAGCTTGGAACTGCATCAGCAGATCGTTACGCGAAGCGCCACCATCCACCCGCAACTCAGAGAGTGCCAGGTTAGAGTCTTGGCGCATAGCATCGAGCACATCTGCGGTTTGGTAGGCAATGCTTTCTAAGGCAGCACGGGCAATGTGACCACTAGTCGAGCCCCGTGACAGGCCGACAATCGTGCCACGTGCGTAACTATCCCAATGCGGCGCACCCAAACCGACGAAGGCAGGCACAAAGTAAACCCCGCCATTATCGGGAACGCTCAGGGCCAGCGGTTCAACATCTGCACTGTTCTTGATAATGCCTAGCCCATCGCGCAGCCATTGCACCACGGCTCCTGCAACGAAGACACTGCCCTCAAGCGCGTAGTCTATACGGCCATTAATCCGCCAAGCAATTGTAGTGAGCAGTTTGTGGTACGACGTCATCGGCTTGCTGCCAGTATTGAGCAGCATGAAGCAGCCGGTGCCGTAGGTGTTTTTGGCCATGCCGCGTTCTAGGCAAACCTGACCGAAGGTTGCTGCTTGTTGGTCCCCAGCAATACCAGCAATCGGCAAGCGTGCGCCTAGGATGCCCTCGCCAGTGTAGCCATACACCTCCGAAGAGCTGCGCACCTCAGGCAAGAGAGAACGGGGGATATCCAAGATCGAGAGCAACTCGTCATCCCACTCGCCAGTGTGAATGTTAAACAATAAGGTTCGGCAGGCATTTGTCACGTCCGTGATGTGCAGTTCGCCATCAGTCAGTTTCCACACCAGCCAGGAGTCAACCGTCCCGAACGCCAGTTCGCCTCGCGCCGCTTTTTCACGTGCTCCAGGCACCTGATCGAGTAGCCACCTTAGCTTTGTGCCACTGAAATAGGCATCGATAATTAGACCTGTTTTGTTTTGGAACGTTGGCTCGTGTCCGGCAGCTTTTAGCTGGTTGCAGTAGTCCGCTGTGCGGCGATCTTGCCAAACGATAGCGTGATGAATTGGCTGACCCGTTTTTCGGTCCCAAACAACGACTGTTTCGCGTTGATTTGTGATGCCAATGGCAGCAATATCACTGGCCCGGATGCCAATGCGAGCCAGCGCTTCGCTGGCGACACCCAGTTGAGAGGACCAAATCTCATCGGCGTCATGTTCAACCCAACCGGGTTGCGGAAAAATTTGCCGGAACTCCTTCTGACCAGTCGTGAGAATATCACCGTTTTGGTTAAATACAATCGCTCGTGAACTAGTAGTGCCTTGATCGAAAGCCAGGATGTACTGGGTCATGTATACCTCTTATTTCTTACAGTGAGCTATTGGCAAGCTGATTATTGACAAGTTGACTATTGGTGAATCTGCTCCATTTCCTGCCTATAGACTTGTCTAGCCTGGGCACGGCTGAGCGCCCGACCAATCAATGAGTCGTAAATAACCGCACCGATTAAAGCTCCAATGATTGGGGCAATAATTGGCACAATCCAGACGTTACTGCCAATAAAGCCGTTGTTTTTAAAGCCTGCAATCACACTAAATAGGCGTGGACCGAAGTCGCGAGCCGGATTGATCGCGTAGCCATGCATCCCGCCAAAACTGATGCCAATGGCAACCACCACTAAGCCCACCATGAATGGTCCTAAGTTCGCACCTGGAGGGGCGTTATTCTTATCGCCAATCGCCAAAATTAGACCCATGAGCAATGCTGTACCGACAACTTGGTCGATGAAGCCTGGCCAGAAACCAGGGACTGCTGGGAAGGTCGAGAACACCCCTGCTGTATGCTCCAAAGTCGGATCAATCTGTATCCATTTGGCGTAGTAAACCGCGAAGACAATCGCGGCACCAGCAAACGCACCCAGGAGTTGCGCCAGGATGTAATATCCACTTTTCGCCCAGGGAAAGCGCCCAGTAGCGGCGAGGGCAATCGTAACAGCAGGGTTGAGATGGGCACCGCTCACAGTCCCCGCGACATAAACCCCCATCATGACAGCTAGTCCCCAGCCCAAAACGATATTGGTATACCCGCCCTTAATCACCTCAGCAGGAATGACAGGCGTGCTGGGAAACAGGGTAACCATTGCAACGACACCCAACCCAAAGAGGATGAGCACCAGGGTGCCGAGAAATTCTGATACAAACTCTTGACTTCTCTTGAACCTCATCACGTATCTCCTTTGAGGTATTTATTCTGAAGAATTAGTCAAAGCCAAACTGACGGGTGACCAACGGAAGCGGATGGTGAGAGCCCATCGGCGACCCTACTCTTCCTGGCATCACGCTTAAAAATGCCTATATTCGGACGATATCCCGACCTGAACAACACGTCAATGGCTCTGAACAAATGTTCAAGCTTGAGGTAAAACGCTGGTCAGTGGGGTGGAGGCCAGCCTGCAATAAACACTCGGAGCCGCTGTCAGCAGGCCACCCAGAGGAATGTTAAGCAAGATTACAAGAATAGGTCGAAGTCCGGTTGCCCAGCTCCCAGGACTTAATTTAGATAGCTAGGCTTGGATCACTGAGCCCTGTTCAGCCGGTGCCACTGCTTTGAGATCCAACCCGAGCAGTGAAATTGAAGCTAGATATTTGTGTTCTGATTTATGTATTCTGATTTATGCTTTTCTCAGCTGTTATTTGTAGACTGAGGTTGTAATTCTGTGCCCTGGTAGTTTCACAAGTCATGATTTAAACAACTAGTTAATCGACGAGTTAATCAACTAGTCTCTGTGGATATTGCCATTAGCTAACGTCCTTTTGTATCCCTACCTATCGCTACATCGTTGTATGATTTTGGCCGGTTCAATCAGAACGCATTATGAATTATGCTGAAGACCAAAGTACGCTTGCCGTGCAGGTTGCACGACTGTACTATTACCAAGGTTTGACCACTGAAGGCATCGCCCAAGAGCTAGGACTTTCTCGACCAAAAGTGTCGCGTCTACTCGCTCATGCTCGACAAAGTGGGCTAGTCGAAATTCGAATTCACGACCCCCAAGAGGGACCTCAAAAACTTGAGCACGATATCCAGCAGCGTTATGGTATTTCCCAAGTCAAGGTGGTAGCTGTGCCCCCCAATTCCGATGAGGAGGAGTGGCTGCAACGCGTCGCAACATTCACTGCCAATCATCTCAATGGGCTCATCCATTCAGAAATGGTCGTAGGCCTGGCTTGGGGAAATACGCTCGATGCCATCTCCCGTCAACTGAACCCTAAACGCTGTACTAACGTAGATATTGTTCAACTTAACGGCTCAGGCAACGTTTACACGATTAGCAATTTTTACACTAGCGAGATCTACAGCCGCTTTGCTCAAAATTACGGTGCGCGGGCCCATTTCTTCCCTGTACCTGCATTTTTTGACTATCCAGAGACTAAGCAGGCCATGTGGCAGGAGCGCTCAGTTCTGCGTCTCATTGAGCTAACAGAGCGAGCCAATCTCTTGGTGTACAGCGTTGGTGCAGCAGGCGCTCGGGTTCCCAGCTACGTCTATGCGGAGGGCTATTTAGAAGCTAAGGATTTTGAAGAACTTGACCGTGAGGGTGTGGTGGGCGACATTGCTACCGTCTTTTTCCGCAAGGATGGCACTTATCAAGATATTCCCTTAAATAAGCGGGCAACCGGTCCAAACCTTTCACTTTTCCAACAAGCAAATCACGCGTTATGTGTCGTATCAGGTTTAGGGAAAGCTCGTGGGTTGCATGCGGCCCTAATAGGGCGCTTCATGAATGAGTTGATCGTTGATGAACCGACTGCCAGAGCTTTACTACAGTTTTAATAGGAAGTTTTAATGAGAAGTTCTGATTGAGTTGCGTTTTCAACGGGACAAAAAGCCCAGCCGTGAGAGGATTTCAAGGCGTCTTGTACTAAAACAGCAGCTCTCTCCAGATGAAACCTCTACCGCAGATACCGGAGGCCGTACCGGTTCGAGAACCCCACCAGAAACAATGGGCTAGGCTACTCCTGGTCCTGGTTGCCTTTTTGCTCCTCCGCTTAGCCTTTTGGTTTGGAGCCTTTCCCAACCCAGACGAAGCCTACTATTGGCTTTGGGGACAGCATCCTGCTCTCTCTTACTACGACCACCCACCCTTGCAAGCTTGGGTCGAGGGCCTTTTTACAACCTTGCTGGGTCGCTCCAAGTTTGCCTTGAGGCTGCCAAACTTGCTAGCTAACGCCGTTTTTTTCTACACCTATTATCGAATCGTGGGCTACCTCTATGGCGAGAAAGCCAAAAGCTATTTTGGGGTGATTCTGCTGTCAGTCCTGGCAACTCCCTTATATTTTTTGTTCCTAGCCTTAGCTTGGCCCGATCACTTACTGATTACATTGACCTTGGTTTCAGCTCACCTGCTGATTACTTTTTTAGATGCCTACAAACAGCAGCAGCAAGGCCTCGAGTGGCGTCTTTATGGGGCTGCTGCTGCACTCGGCTTGGCTGGTCTGACCAAGTACAATGCCATCCTGGTAGGGCTAGGGTTTCTGACTGCTATTCTAGCTGACCGGGATCTGCGTCCCCTGCTGCGCAGTCGTCATTTCTATATTGCAGTGGCAATTGTTGCCTCTGCTTGCTTGCCTATTTTCTTATGGAATTATGCTAACGACTTTCAATCTTTTCACTACTATTTCACTCGTGTGAGCGATGGAAATAAATTTCAGTTTAGGGTCAGTCAAACCCTAGGTTTTTTGTTATTTTCAATGCTCATGCTCTCTCCTATTCACAGCTTTGGCTTGTTCACTGGTTTGAGACATTCCCTTAGCTCAAATCCGTCTGACTCAGTTTATCCGGCTGTCACCTTCTGGGTATTAATTGTTTCCACAGGAATTCTCACTTTAGTTTCGCTAGTTTCTACAGCTCTGTATTACTGGAACATCACTGCCTATTTGCTCTTATTTCCTTTACTTCCCACTATCTTTTTCAATCGGGCAGGAATCTTTATCGGTAGACGGTTATTTTGGAGTGGGCAAGCCTATGGACTTCTATTTGCGGTCCTATTGGTGATCCACTACGTTTTGCTTCCCTTCTCGACGCTAGCTAGCCAGACGGCAGATCCAGACTCACGGATGCTGTTTGGCTGGCCAGAAGTTGCCGCAGTCGTTAATGAAGCAGCCAGAGAACTGGGTGAGAACTCGTTTTTGCTCACCACTGACTACCGTTCTGCCTCGGCTTTAGCCTACCAACTCAACGAAAAAAATGTAACTGTTATCTCAGAGCGACTGGATCAATTCGACTTTTGGTACAGCGGTGACCAAGCCCTCCGGGGCAGGAACTCTGTGATTTTGGCCGATGACTGGCATCCTGCTGACCGGAAAGTTTTGGCACTGTTTCAGACAACCTCATTGCCCTTAAGGGTTCCAGTCAAACGGTTCGGAGTTTGGATTAAAAACTACTACGTGATCAAGGGCTATCACTTCCAAAAAGGACAAGTCTGAGTGCAGGCCAAGGCCTTTGCAGCCAAGGCTTTTCTAGCCCAGTGCATCAGTTCTTCGCCACTCTAAAGCCCTAAAGAACTGATGCTACAATAATTTGATGCCCATCTTGCTACCCCGATGAGCGGCGTTACCCTGACCCTGTTGCATCCTACTCACGGCACTCCCATTCAGACTTGGACATTTGAGGATGCCGGATTAATTCGCATTGGTCGAGGATCGCACAACGACATCGTAGTCAGTAGCTCCGAAGCCTCACGAGAACATGCAGAATTGCGTCGCTGTGAGTTCTACTGGGAACTAGTTAATTTAGGCAGAAATGGAACATTCGTTAATGGTCAGCAAGTCACCCAAATTCGTCTAGTTGACGGGGCTTTAATTAACTTATCAAAATCCGGTCCAGCTCTTCAATTTCAAACTGGAACTACCTCTGAAAATCTAACCAGTTTGCACACTTCTTTAGCTTTACCGACACCGGAGCTGTTCATCGAAATTGATGAAGCTGAAAAGCAGCAACAGGTGGCGGAAATTGTTGAGATGGAATATTTTCAGGAGTTGGAGCAGAGAGCTGAGGAACTCAGGCGAAGCATTGAAGCTGAGCAGTTAGAATTCGAACAATCATCAGCGGTATTGCCTGAAGAGCCTGCTACTCATCCTCCACTAGAACCCAGCCCTTTCAATCTAGGAGAGCAGTTTACGCAGGGCTTTGTTGCTCCAACCCAAGCCAAAACATCTGGTCCACCTAGTTTCACTCCTAATTCGAAAGGACAGCTGCTGAGTGAAAGCTTCGTCAAGCTTTGCACCCGAGATTTGGCTGACTTAATTGGCCCGATTGCTAATTTCCTGGTGAAGAAAACCTTGGCCGCCAATCCTCAAACTTCCTCAGCAGAGCTTGTGGAGGCCTTAGCTGCTGAGATCCCGGATCCTCAAAAGGCAATTGAGTTTCGCCGCCGCTTACTCGCCTGAGCCAAACTCAAGATATCCAAGATCAAAATATCCAAGATGGCGTTTGAATGCGAGAACGCTTGCAAAAAAAGGAATGCCCTACCTTTAAGGCAGGGCTTTTAGATCGGAAGTAGAACGGAGAGTGTCATTGCTTCTTGCAATGCTGCCGCAGTATGGTTTCGCGTTACTCCAATTGCCGAGCGGCCAGTCTGGCAAACGTCCCTTCTTGCTTGACCAGCTCGTCAAAGGTACCGACTTGCATCACTCGACCGGCTTCGATTACATAAATGCGGTCAGCATTGCGAATTGTGCTCAGCCGGTGGGCGATGACAACGCGAGTAGCCTGCATGCGACTCAGGCTCTCTGTGACAATTGACTGGGTTCTGTTGTCCAAGGCACTGGTTGCCTCATCCATCAAAATTAGCTTGGGTTTCAGGACCAAGGCGCGGGCAATGAGCAGTCTTTGCCGTTGCCCCCCGGACAGGTTGGTTGCGCCCTCACTGATCACCGTATGCATGCCCATCGGCATCTGCTTGATGTCATCGGCAAAACCGGCACTGTAAGCAGCCTCCCAGGCTTCATCCATGCTGATCAGAGCACCGCCTGTGATCAGTTCAAAGATAGAGCCTGTATTGATTCGGCCATTTTGCAATACCACCCCTAATTGGCGACGGACGGCAGTCACATCCAACCCGTTCAAGTCTTGACCGTCGTAGTAGACCGTGCCGGAGGCAGGTGTTTCAAAGCCTAGGAGCAAGCGAAAGACAGTGGATTTACCGCTACCGGAGGGGCCCACTAAGGCAATGAATTCGCCCGGCTCTGCATGCACGCTGACATCATCCAGGGTCAAGGGACCATCTTCGCGGTAGCGGAAGGTGATGTGCTCCAGCGCCACTCTGCCCGTTAGTCTGCCAGGGTCGGCCATGCTGGGGTCAACCTCAGGCTCAGCCTGCACAATCGTTTGGGCACGCTCCCACAGGGGCACCACGGCTAAAACATCAGTCAGGGTATTGCTTAGGCTGGTGGCTCCGCTAATGAAAATGCCAAACGCTGCATTGAAGGCCAGAAAAGAACCAGCCGTCAGGCCAGCAGTGCCTTGACCAGGGGCCTGTTGCATAAACAGAATCGCGAACCAGAATAGCAAGACCGAACTGATCGTGGGCAGCGTTTCATTGAACACAGAGAGGCTGTCGTTAATGCGCTGAGCTGCCGCTTTCAGTTTTTTCTGTTGACTGTACTGCCGCGCCCAATAAGCGAAGGCACGTCCTTCTGCAGCAGCAACCCGCAGCTTAGCCACGCCATTAATTAACTCCACAGTCAGTCCCAGCAGCACACCATCCATCTGCTGCAAAATCCGAGTTTTGCGCAAAATCAAGCGGCTAGAAACGGTGGTGACCGTGATCGCGACAGCCGCCAAAGCACTGGCAATCAGAGCCAATTGCCAACTGTAGACAAACATCAGGCCCAGATTCAGCAGGGCAAAAACCCCGCTGAACAGGGTGCGCTGCGTGGCGCCACTGAGGGTGCGCCGGATCTGACCCACTGCCAGGACGCGAGATTGAATATCCCCTGAGGAGTACTGTCTGAAGAACGAGGGGCGCAACCGCAGCAGGCTGTCCCAGACAGCAGGCTGGAGGGCTGAGTCGGCAGCAGTTTCTACCCGCAACGTGAGGATGCCTCGGGCTAGACCAAAGGCTGCTTGCCCAAAGGCGACTGCGAACAGGGCCAGACCAATTTGGAGGATCAAGCCGCGATTGCCGTCGGGAATGGCATTGTCAATCAAGATCGCGGTGGCCTGAGGCGTCAGCATCCCCAGCAGAGTTGCCGCCAGCCCAGCCAGGATCACAAAGAACAAATCCCGTTCGTGACCCCTGACGCCAAACTTAAACAGATCTAGAGCCTGTTTAATGCGGCCCGACAAAGGCCGGTAGAACATATAGGCTTCTGGTGCTAGCGCCTCTGCCACTTGTGCATTGACCGGTGTGCGCCGGTACTCGACAGGGTCGAATTGTTCATAGCGGCTCCCAGCAGTAGGCAACAGCGCAACAGGACGCTGGTCACCCCGGGTATAAGCCAGCAACGGCCCATTGTCCCGTTGCCACCAGTTGCCCAGCAGCAGGACGCGGCGAGTGCGGATGCGGGAAGCGCGGGCGATGGCTTCCAGGGGCTCCCTCAGCCTTGCAAAATCTTCAGAGCGAGCGGGTGGACAGATCTCTATGCCCATTGCCTTGCCCACCGCTCCGGCAGCCACGAGGAGTGGTGGTCCTTCCCGACGAAAGTCGGCGCTTTGGGGATGCAGAACGGAGACCAGATCGCCCAGAGCCGCTTCGGTCACCTGCTGGTTAAGACCTTCCCGTTCCTGAAACCTTAGAAATTCTGCTTGCAAGGCCTGCTGCTCCAGCAACACCAGACTGTGCAAGATCCGAGCATGCAATTGGCTGAGCCCCGCTAGCAGCAGGTCAAAAGATTCAATCGCTGTCGTGTCTGCGGTAGCTAGCTCAACTGTGTCTTCTGCTTCTAACCACATGCCTGTTCCCAGAGGCACCAAGCCAGTAGCGGCGTCCAGGCTGATTTCCGGCATCCCTAGCCAGCGCACCTGTCCCTGCTGTAGCTGCACCCAGCTAACGGTTCCAGGCTTGGCCTGCAAAGTCTGGCCCGCAACCAGCGACAGATAATGAGTGCCTGCCGCCTGCAGACTCGATGGGGGAGGGGTGAGGCTAACGAGGGCCGAGCCTAACTGATGGATCCAGGTCTCCAGCAGTGCTGCCTCAGACTCCAAGTTGAGCGCTAACGCTTCTGGGGTCTCTAAAGACAGTTGCAAAAGTTCCGTTTCCTCCAGGGCAACGGCCAGCAAGCTCCGCTCCTCGCCAGCCTCCAGGTAAGGAGCAGTTCCGAACAGAGCTTCACCTGGAGCCGCAGTGAACAGGTAGTGGCGGGCTCCATCTGGAACGCCATCATTAAAGCGAACTGTGAACACAGCCATCGCACCCGACTGAAGCAACCAGACCGTTTGGGGGTCGTCCAGAAGCAGGGGGGCGTTGCCTCTCAGTCGGTGCTGCTGTCCTTGAGAATTTTTATCGGCGGTTAGTTTAAGCATTTTCATTAATCTCTTACGGCTTTTCCCTATGCCATTCCTATATCTCTTGCCTATGTTTCTTGGGGTGCCTATGTTTCTTGGGGAGCTTCGTGGTTGTGGATCAACCGACTGTAAGCTCCTGGCTGCTGGCTCAGTTCTTCATGGTTGCCACGTTGCACTACTTTGCCGCGCTCGAAGACGATAATTTCATCGCAATCGCGAATTGTGCTTAAGCGGTGGGCGACAACAATGCAGGTGCAACCCCGCCGCCGCAAGTTGCGGTCAATAATCAGTTCGGTTTCCGCATCGAGGGCACTGGTTGCTTCATCTAGAACCAGGATCGAAGGATTGCGCACCAGGGCTCGGGCGATCTCTAGGCGCTGCCGCTGCCCGCCACTGATGTTGGCTCCGGCTTCAATCAGTTCGGCGTTGTAGCCGCCGGGCATGTGCAGAATCAGGTCGTGAATGGCCGCATCTTTGCAAGCTTGGACCAGATCTCGCTCCGGCACCGTGTGATCCCAGAGGGTCAAGTTTTCGCGGACGGTGCCGCCGAACAGAAAGATGTCCTGCTCAACCATCGCGACAGAGTTGGCTAGAACTTGGCGGGGAATTTGCGTTCTCGGTCTGCCGTCAAACAAGATCTCGCCGGACCAGGGTTCGTACAGGCCACACACTAGTTTGGCAAGGGTCGATTTACCAGAGCCGCTACCACCTACGAAAGCCACACGCTGCCCCGGCTTGACCGTCAGGCTGAACTGCTCAATCAGAGGGGCATCGAGATGGTTGTAGCCAAAGGTGATGTTACTCAGCTCGACGTAGCCCTGCAAGCGGAAGGAATTAACCGCCACTGCGGTACTGGTCTCTGGTCGGGTTGACTCTGGATCGATGGGGTTATTTAGGACATCATCCAGGCGGTTCAAATCGCCCTCGAGTTCTTGAAGTGTGCTGCCGAAGTTCACTAGATTGTTGACAGGGGTGAGAAAACTTCCCATCAAACTTTGAAACGCAACCAGCATACCAATCGTGAGATCACCGTTGATTACACGTAGACCTCCGACCGCCAAAATTGACATGGTGGTTAGCGCATTTAACAGCGAGGGCAACGCAGACAACACCTGATTTTGCAGGCCCAATTCTTGTTGCGCGTTGACTGCCTTAGCGTAATATCCAGCGAACTTGGAGAAGATGTCAGATTCCAGTCCCGACGCCTTGACAGTTTCCATGGTTTGGATGCTGCCGATGGCGATGCCGTAAACTTTGCCGTATTCCTGCGCTAGGCGGATGTTGGCATCGACGCGGGTTCGAGATAACGACTGGAGGGCAATGAAGTTTACTACCGCAAACAGGACGCCGATCGAAGTTAGAACCCAGTCATACTGAAGCATGACTATGACATAGAAGCCCATCATGATCCCATCGATCACTGTCGTTGCCAATCGCCCCGAAAGAATCTCAGCGACCTTATCGTTTAAATCAGCGCGGCTGCTAATTTCTCCAGCAAAACGTTGAGCATAAAAGCCAACCGGTAAGCGCAAGGTATGCCAGAGAAATTGGCTAGACATGCCCACCGAAAGCTTGAGCATCAAGCGACGCAAGTAGTGCAATCGCAGTTGCGCCAACAGCGCCCCCAGCACCGCTGTAATGATCATGCCGAGGATCAGCGGGCGCAGCCAAGTTTGGCGACCTTGGATTAAGACTTCATCGACAAAAATCTGGGTAAAGGTTGGTACTGCCAATCGAGGAATGGTTAGCAGCAGCCCGGCCAGCACACAGTAAAAGATGGCACCGTGAGCTCCTTGCAAACGCTGGCCCAGCGACGAAAAAATGCTGGCTTTCCGCCCGCCCTTCTTGAAGTCTGGTCCTGGCTCCAAGACTAGGGCAACGCCTGTGTAAGCCTCACCAAATTCCTGAAGTGAAACGGTGCGAGGACCTGTGGCAGGGTCGTTGAGATAGACCTGATCAGAATCGAATCCTTCAACCACTAAGAAGTGATTGAAATTCCAAAACACAATGTAAGGAGGCTTCAGCTCCTGAAGGACTGCTAGCTCTTTTTTAAAACCTTTCGCCTGTAGCCCATAATTGCGAGCGGCCTTCAAGATATTGGAGGCTTTACTGCCATCTCGCGAGACACCACAGGTCCGACGCAGTTCTGGTAGTGGCACCAGCCGCCCATAGTAACCGAGCATAATGCCTAGAGCAGCGGCACCACATTCCACGGCCTCCATCTGCAAGAGTGTGGGCGTTTTAACTCGGGTACTTTTTTTGAGTTTTAGCAGTGGAATAAAGGCGACTGCCATGATAGTGCTTAACCTCCGAATCGGAGTTTATGATTAGCGGTTTGTGAAGAGCCTGCCATGATTCTGATGACTAGTAGCGAGCAGCGCTAGTAGATACCCGTGGTCGAGCGCAGGAGAGGAATGATGTAAGCAATGGGAGCTTGTTCATCCACTTTGACCCGGACCAAAGTTGTGGTTCCAGAGGTTACTTGGAGTGGAGGGCCATCGGACGAAGACCAACGATAACCACTTTCAGTTGAAGGATCTTCTTGAAGTTCAGTGAGCACTTCGACTTGAGCGCCAAGACCCTCTGGCATTAAGCTTTTGACGATCGCTTCGCTACCGACCAGAGCAACAGCGCCCTGAGCTGTAACGGGGAATGACGAAACGTTTTTTACTCGGCCTAAAATACCACCGAAGCGCTCACGTTTCACCGTGTTCGGGGTGATTTGCATCGACATTCCCGGCTTAATCTGCTTGCCATCTCTGACTGCGAAATAAGCGACATTGGTCAGCTTGCCGTTGGGATCTTCTGCATCAATCGAGCCTAGTCGAAGACCTGGGGTTAGAACTTGGCCCGGCACAGCCGCAATTTCTAGAACGCGGCCATTGTATTCACTGACAATCGAGCTCTTGCCTTTGAGTTGCCCTTCCAAACGGGCAATATTGCGCTGAACCTCTTCAATTTGATTTTTGCGATTGGTCGAATTCTCAAGATTTTGTTGAGCCAGTTGCGCGGCTTTACTGTCCAACTCGCGTAACTGGGCCTGAAGATTGGTAATCGTGCTTAGGTTCTGTAGATACTGCCGTTGCGCATCTGCTTCTTTGACATCCAATTGCTTGAGCTGTGATTCAGCATCAGAGATGTTAGCGAGGCTACCCAAATATTCCTGCTGAGCCTGAAGTACAACGTCCGCTGGCACTGCTCCCTGTTCAAACAGCCCCTGACGGTTGTCCCAGCGCTTCTTCAGCGTTGGCGATAGCTCTTGGAACGTTTGTAAACGTTGCTGTAGGCTCTGACGATTTTGCTGAACGGCGAGCAGACCTTTCTCCCTCAGAATCGGGGTTACAGACTGGGTAGCTTGCAAGCTTTGCTGAAGGGTCTGGCGCTGCTGCTCAATTGTTTTTTGGTCTAGATCAACTCGCTGGCCTTGAAGCGAATTGGCATCGCGGTCCTGCCCTTGCAACTGAGCCAATTTGGCCCGTTCCAGTTCTAGTTGCTGGCGCAATTCGGTTTGATCAATCGTTGCTAGTACTTGTCCCTTGCGAACCGGGTCCCCACTTCGAACTTTGAGTTCTACTAACTGACCCTCAATTCCAGACTGGAAATGTACAACTTTACTCGGTCGGATCAGAACTCCCTGACCCTCAACCGTGATTGGAATCCGTCCTACAACGCTCCAAGTTACCGCTGCGATCACCAGAACACCTGAAGTGGCTAAAGGCAACCAGGCTTTGGGGCCAATAACCTGCATGAGCTGATCAAGCCGCTCAGGTGAGGACAGGCGCTCTAGAGATTCTTGACGGAATAAATTAGGTCCTTGAGTCATGTTGACACCGCCATTATCAATTCCAAAATAGAGTGAACCATGATGATATTTTTGAGCCAGAAAATAGGATCGGAGAGCTTAAGCGCCTTTGACATTCAGACGTCGCAGCAACCAGTCAAATCGATTGCCAGCCAAGGCAAAATTGTCTAGCGTATGCAAATCGAGTTCGCCTTCATATTCCACGTCTTCGTTCAAGCTTTGGCCACTGTCATATACCCGTCTGGCGTAGCCTAAACGGCTGACCATTCCTCGCAAACGATCTGAGATCAAGATGGCGATAACTCGATAGAAATGGGAGGCAAAGACCACGTCTTCCTGTAGCTTGATCGCCAGTTGTTGCTGGGGAATCATTAAGACAATTGAGTCTCTTAAGGCTTTGACCGTGGTCGCGGGCAAATGAGCGTCTACAAAATGCATTTCTCCAGCAATGTCGCCCCGCAATAATCTGGCGATTTCTCGGCCCGGCGCTTCACCCTCCTCTATAGAGGCGAAGACAAGCGCCAAGGGATTGTCCTGCTCTTCCTCAGAAATGGAAACAGCCATCGCGCCATCAAGCAGGATATATAGCCCATTGACAGGTCTTCCCTTGCTAATTACTGCTGTGCCCGCTGGAATCTTTTCGCGACGCCCAGTTGAAATCAACCAGTCGATGTCGCTGTCACTCAGTTCCCCAAACACAAACAAAATTTCTCGGAGCGGGGAGCCTTGGGAGAACCGATTGTTGCCTAACTCACGGATGATTGAGCGCAGCCGATCGGAAAGGACCCCAGCCACAGCTCGATAGAAATGGGCCGCAAAACTCACATCCTGTTTCAGTTTTGCCACTAAAGGCTGTCGAGGGATCGCCAGCACCAGTGACTTTTGTAGGGCCTTTAGGGTGAAAGCCGGTGGGCGGCCATCCAGAAGACATTCCTCGCCGACAATCTCACCGGTTGCGAGCCGAATGATCTCTCTACCAGTTGCTTCACTCCCTTCTAAAGCTGAAAAAGCAAGGGCTAGCGGATCATCCGCAGTGGCGGTGTGGGCAATCGTTGCAGTTACAGACCCTTCAAGGATGATGTAGAACTCATCGACGGGTTTCTCCGGTTGGACCAAGATCGTCCCGGCAACAATCTCCTCATGACGACCGATCGTGATGAGCCAGTCAATATCACTATTTTCTAATTCTCTCAGTAAAACTTCCGTCATAGCTTGCATCACCTTACGTTGTGTCAAGAGGTTGTTCCCGTAAAACTTCTCCCAGTAACCAGTCCCAATCAATCAGCCCTAATCAACTAGCCCTGTCCGGCTCATAATGACTGGATTGTTTGATTAACGGTGCCCTGTAGCCGGTTCGAAAGTAGGATTGCCATCGCTCGATAGAAGTGAACGGCAAATTTCATATCCCGTTGCAATTTGATGGCCAACTGCTGTCGGGGAATGGCTAGAACGAGTGATTTCCGTAACGCTTTAACGCTAGCAGAGGCAGGAGCAGTTTCTAGCAAAGATCGCTCTCCTATAATCTCACCATTTGATAATCTGGCAACCTCCCATTCTGTAGTCTCGTTGTCTTCTAGGGCAGAAAGAGCCAAAGCTAGCGGATCATTCCTTTCAGCCTGAGAGACAGTAACTGTCAAAATTCCATCTAAGACAATGTACAGTTGATCAATAAATTTCCCTTGCTGAATCAGGATTGTACCGGCAGCTACAACTTCTTGCTGCCCCATCTCAATCAGCCAATCAATATCACTGCGATTCAAGCCTCTTAGTAGAACCCGTGCCATAATCCCATCACCCTAGAGCATATTTATTGTCTGCGTTGTGTCAGCACTAAATTGGTTAGCGGCCCGGCCACTTGAACTTGGAGAATACAGAAGCCTCTTGAAGTTTTCTGTCTTCTTCGCGCAGTTGATTGGCAACCTTACCTATTTCTTGAGTCAGCAAGTGATTGGGATAACGTAGACAGAAAAGATCACTGCTTGCCAAATGCATCATTTCGTCGCAGTTGGGCAAAATTCCAGCAACCGGGATATTGTAGGCTGTCTCTACCTGCCGCCGAACAGACGCAAAATCAAGGCTTTGCAACGCTCGATTAACCACGAGCAACACCTTCGGCACCTTCAATTTGCGAGCTAACTCAACGGTCACGGCAGTTCCCTGGAAGTCTTGGCGATCGGGACGCAGAATGATCACCAGGGCATTAGAGACGGTGATTGAAAGTAAGGTTTCCTCGTTAATGCCAGGGTGAGTGTCGATGAACAGGTAGTCCAGTTTGAGAGCTCGGATTAAGTTACGAAAGCCATCATTGAGCAACCGTACGTTGTAACCTTCCCGTAAAACGCGAGCAATCTCACCGACTTTAATGCTGGAAGGAATTAGAAAAACGCTGCCTTTGGCATTCTTGACTTGAGTCGGAGTCACATCATAAGCGCTGTCTTGGATGGCACAACGGCCCCACAGATAATCGTTTAAGGTGAGATTGACTCTCTTTTCATCTAATCCAAACAGGACATGGATCCCTGGTGATTGGATATCTGTATCAATGATCCCTACGCGGTAACCAAAACTGGCAATGGTCGTTGCTAGGTTAGCCGTCGTGTTCGATTTACCAGTTCCGCCCCGAAATGAGTGAATAGATACAATCTTAGACATAGCGTACCTCTCGTGGTAAAAAAGGGAGTCGCGGGTCAGGAGCAAAGGCCCAGAGGCAGTGTTCTTAAAAAAAGAGAAAGAAAAGAATAAACGCTATCTTAAGAAATGGGGCTTTAGCCCTTCCGGTAGCCCCCCTAACAAAACGCTCAGGGTGACTCTGCTAAGCAATTCTTAAGATCGGGCTTATGCCAGGCTTAAAAGATGAGGTACTACTTCAATCAGCAACTAGTGAGTTGTCAGTCTAAGAAGTATCACACCTTGGGCCGCTTTCCTATGTCTGCTTCTTAACTTTTCGTGTCTTTGGCTGTGGTTCTATCAGACAACAACGGACTCAATCCTTTGAACCTTAGGCTCAGTAGAACCTTGCAGTCGTGGAAAACACCAAAATCAGCAACATTAATGGATGGCATATTTTTAGTTTTCTTTTGGTGTTGTTATTCTCCTGTGTCACTAGATTGAGCCTGGGAAGGAGTGCTTCTCGGCCCCTTGAGCCTTTCACCTCCTTCGTAAGCTTCAGAGGTCTGCCTTTGCTTTTTTATGCAGTTGGTCCTTTCAAACCCTGGCCTTGGCCCTTCTGAGTCAACTTCGCCGGTAAGGATGACCTTGCCTGTCTGTGTCTGCTGGTGTTTGGGTCCCTTCAAGTCAGCCTGCAAGCGAGACACTGCGTTCCTGACTCTCCCCTTACAGGGCACTTACAGGGGGAACTTACAGGGACGTCTGTAAGGACGGTAGAATCCCGACATACCAATTCATGTGAGTCTAGGCGCTAGTTATGTGATCGATCACCCATTGCCCCACCCTGAGCCTACGGCGCAAGCAACTTCAGGAGATCCTGACCTGAGGCATGGGTCTAGCGGTACAGCCCCCGTCCCCTTTCAGTGGAATTTGTCCTAGATTCCAACGTCAGTACCGGTGGTGTCTTTACGTCTTTGTTTGCAATGATCTAAATGTTATGAGAGTCGTTGAAAATGTCGATGCGATACCTGAGCCAACACATTCTCAATCGATCTGATGATCTTTCACTGACTTCTTTAAGATCCTCACGTCGCTTGTTCCTTCTGCAACTGTTCCTTCTGTCGGCTTGCGGCACCAAGGCTACATCAGGGCGACGTGAACGGATCGTGGTTGGAGTGGTTAGCTACGATCAGGGGCAGCAGATTATTACGCGCTACACCAAATTCAACGACTACCTGGGCCGAGAAACTCAATCGCTAATTGAGTTTGAGCCCGCCTTCAATGAGAACAAAGCGCTAGAGCGAATTCAGAGCGGCTCTTGGTCGCTGGTTTTTGCACCTCCGGGTTTAGCGGCAACTGCCATTGTTCAACACCAGTATTTACCTCTTTTCCCACTCATCGGCGTTAGTAATCTTCGCTCGGTTTTGGTTGTCCGCCAGGACAGCCCTATCCAGAACTTGAAGGAGTTGGCGGGTAAGACCGTGGCTCTGGGGCAGCCGGGCTCAGCGACAGGCTACTACTGGCCCATTTACAACCTTTATGGTTTAACCCTCGGGGAGATCCTGTTCGCCCCTACCCCCAAAGCAGTTTTGGAGTTGCTCGACCAGGGCAAGGCAGTGGCTGGCGCGCTCTCGTTAGAAGAGTTCAATGCCTATCGCTCACAGTTCAGTCAGAATAAGTTCCGAGTTCTTCACACAGATCCCCACAGAGTTCCAGCTGGTGCTGTTCTAATCGGGCCTACTGTGGAGCGCAACCGCCAAGAACAGATCCGTAAAGTGATGAGTGAAGTTCCCTCGGTTTTGTCTCAAGAGGCGGGATACGTTCCCAATGGCGATGTCCCAGACTATCAATACATGATTTCTGTGGTTCAGCAAGTGGCTCCGATAACAGCTAACGTCCGCAAGAAGCCCGCTAATCTGTTTTGACGGTCTCTCTATTGTTTAGTTATCTCTGGCTGGGATAAGTTCTCTCAGCCAGTAAATCTATGAGCTTCTAGGTTTTTAAGCGGTTTGCAGAAGAAACTTTGTGCTCGGTGAGGCATCGAGTGCATAAACAGCAAAAGCTTGCCCTCTGTAGAAAGTGAAGCGGTTAAAACACTCTGCTTCAAATAACCTCAGACAACTGCACTCTCTACCACTTCCAACTAGGAGCAATCCAATGAACACTGAATTAAGCCAAGCCCAAAGCGTTGAACTGTCTGATGCTGAACTCGAAGGCGTTGCTGGTGGCGTCGCTCTCGGTAATGCAACTGGTGATGCTTTCGCCTTCGGTCAATTTGTAGCGGCCACTGACGTTAACAACGAAACCTTCGCTATCTCAGCTGGTGGCGTCAATGCTGCTGGTTCTAAAGGTAACTCTACCTCCATCGCTGCTTAAGC